>NZ_JBBCPK010000022.1:0-51905 GCF_037150775.1 Leclercia sp. M50 | reverse complement strand
CGGGGATGCTGCTCCCCTCTTCCGGTTGCAGGCCAACAATAGTGACCGCTTTTTCCTGCTCACGCAGAAAACGGGAGACGCCGGTGATGGTGCCCGTGGTTCCCATGCTGGAGACAAAATGGGTAATGCGGCCTTCGGTCTGCTGCCAGATCTCCGGGCCGGTAGTGGTGTAATGGGCATAGGGGTTATCAGGGTTGTTGAATTGATCCAGCAGCTTACCTTCGCCCCGGTTCGCCATCTCAAGAGCCAGATCGCGAGCCCCCTCCATACCCTGCTCTTTACTGACCAGAATTAACTCGGCACCATAGGCCCGCATCGCGGCACGGCGCTCCTGACTCATGTTGTCCGGCATCAGCAGCTTCATGCGATAGCCTTTGAGGGCGGCGATCATCGCCAGCGCAATGCCGGTGTTCCCGCTGGTCGCCTCGATCAGCACATCGCCGGGCTTGATTTCACCGCGCTTTTCCGCCTGGACAATCATCGACAGCGCGGCACGATCCTTCACCGAACCCGCCGGGTTGTTGCCTTCCAGTTTGATCCAGATTTCGCTGCCGTTATCCGGCCCCATCCGTTGCAGCTTGATCAGAGGGGTGTTGCCGATGGTTTGTTCTAATGTGTTCATGACCGCTGTCCAATAAAAAGCCCGGTGGCGCTGACGCTTACCGGGCCTACACAGAGCATATCGTAGGCCGGGTAAGCGCAGCGCCACCCGGCAAAACTACGTGGCGTTAACCTATCAGGCAGATTCCGCCAGAGCAAGATCTCCCCGCGTCTCGATGCGATCCTTATCATGGTAAATACGCGCATGTTGCAGGCCGACAAACAGGCGCTCACCGCGGTGCGGCGGCTCCTCATCGCGCATCACCACCGTCAGCGGTTCGTTGTACCAGCCCAGCGGCTGGACGACCAGTTGGGTGTAATGACCTTTCGGGCTGGCTTCCAGCACCTGGACCGGCAGCGGCGAGTCGAGACTGGTGCGACGGCTGACATCCACTTCCCACGGACGCAGGAAGAGATCGACCGGCCCCTGATAGCCAGGGGTGTAACCCAGCGGCCAGCGGTGGGCCCCGACATGGAACTGGCCGCCGCGGATATTGCCGTGCAGTCGGTTCACTTCACCCATAAACTCCAGCACGAAGCGGGTCGCCGGTTCACGCCAGAGCTGCTCAGGCTCATCAACCTGTTCGATATTCCCCTGGCTCATTACCACCACCCGGTCGGCCACTTCCATCGCCTCTTCCTGATCGTGGGTCACGAAGACGCTGGTGAATTTCAGCTCCTCATGCAGCTGACGCAGCCAGCGGCGAAGCTCTTTACGCACCTGCGCATCCAGCGCGCCAAAGGGTTCGTCCAGCAGCAGGATTTGCGGCTCAACGGCGAGGGCGCGCGCCAGGGCCACACGCTGTTTCTGGCCGCCGGAGAGCTGCGCCGGATAACGATCAGCCAGGTGCGCCAGCTGCACCATCTCCAGCAGTTTGGTGACTTTCGCCTTGATGGTGGCGGCGTCCGGACGTTCACGACGCGGCAGCACCGTCAGGCCAAAGGCGATATTGTCGAACACCGTCATGTGGCGGAACAGGGCGTAATGCTGGAACACAAAACCCACTTTACGGTCGCGGGCATGCAGGCGGCTCACGTCAGTGCCGTGGAAGCGGATGTGCCCGCTGGTCTGATGCTCAAGACCGGCGATGATACGCAGCAGCGTGGTTTTACCGGAGCCAGACGGCCCCAGCAGCGCCACCATTTGTCCGGAAGGGATATCCAGCGAGATATCATTCAGCACCTGGGTGCGACCAAAAGACTTCTTAATATTGGCAATCTCAATGCTCATGATTTCCCTCCTGATGCTGACGTTTTTCCTGATTCTCTAAACGCCACTGCACCACACTCTTCAAAAACAGGGTCAAAATAGCCATCAGCGTCAGCAACGCTGCGGCGGTAAAGGAGCCGATGGTGTTGTAGTCCTGCTGCAGCAGTTCAATCTGTAACGGCAGCGACAGGGTTTCACCGCGAATGGAGCCGGATACAACAGAAACGGCCCCGAACTCGCCAATTGCACGGGCGTTCGTCAACACCACGCCATAGAGCAGCGCCCAGCGGATATTCGGCAGGGTGACGCGGCGGAACATCTGCCAGCCGGATGCGCCCAGCAGCACCGCCGCTTCGTCTTCGTTGCTGCCCTGGCTTAACATCACCGGCACCAGCTCACGTACCACAAACGGACAGGTGACAAATATCGTAACCAGCACCATGCCCGGCCAGGCGAACATGATCTGCAGGTTATGCTCATCCAGCCAGCCGCCCAGCGGGCCGTTGGAGCCGTAGAAGAGCAGATAGACCAGACCGGCCACCACCGGTGAAACCGCAAACGGAATGTCCAGCAGGGTCAGCAGCAGCTGGCGGCCCGGGAAGTTAAAGCGGGTGACCAGCCAGGCCAGCAGAACACCGAACACCAGGTTCACCGGCACGGTGATAAGCGCAATCATTACCGTCAGCCAGATGGCATGCAGCATGTCCGGGTCGGCCAGATTGTGCAGCGCGGGCATAATCCCTTTACTGAACGCCTGGACAAAGATATAGACCATCGGCACGACCAGAATGAAGGCCGATACCAGCACGCCGGTGCCAATCAGCACCCATTTTCCCCAGTTGATACGGGGAGCGTCGTAGCGTTTCAATTGAGTGATTTCCGCCATCAGTGACCTACCACGCGTCGACCAAAGCGACTTTGCAGAGTGTTAATCGAGAACAGCAGCAGCAGCGATGCCGCCAGGATCACCGAGGCAATGGCGCTCGCCGCCGGGTAATCAAACTCCTGCAGGCGAACAAAAATCATCAGCGAGGTCACTTCGGTTTTCCACGCGATGTTACCGGCGATAAAAATCACCGCGCCAAACTCACCGAGGCTGCGGGTGAACGACAGCGCCACGCCCGCCAGCAGGGCCGGAGAAAGCTCAGGCAGTACCACCTTGCGGAAGCTCTGCCAGCGCGTTGCGCCCAGCGTTTCTGCCGCCTCTTCATATTCCGGGCCTAACTCTTCCAGCACCGGCTGCACGGTTCGCACCACAAACGGGATGCTGGTAAAGGCCATCGCCACCGCAATGCCGAGCCAGGTATAGGTCACTTTGATATCAAACTTCGCCAGCCATTCGCCGTAAAAACCGTTGACGGAAAACAGCGAGGCCAGGGTCAGGCCCGCCACCGCGGTGGGCAGCGCGAAGGGTAAATCCATCAGCGCATCCAGCAGCGTGCGGCCCGGAAAACGGTAGCGAGTTAAGATCCACGCCATCAGCAGGCCGAACACGCCGTTGAACAGGGAGGCGACAAACGCCGACAGCAGCGTCACTTTATAGGCCGCCACCACCTGCGGATTGCTGATCACCTCCCAGTACTGGGACCAGCTCTTCTCAGAGAGCTGGACCACCAGCGCACTGAGCGGTAATAACAAAATGAGACAGACGAACAGCAGACTGGTTCCGAGGCTTAAGGTAAAGCCCGGCAGCACACGTCTGGAGGAAACTGCAAACATTACTTACGCCCCGCCGCCAACAGTTTGTCTAACTCACCGCCGCTGGCGAAATGGGTTTTCATCACCTCAGGCCATGAGCCAAAGTGCTCTTCCACGCGGAACAGCTCGGTCTGCGGGAATTTGTCTTTCAGCTTGTTCATCACGTCCGGGTTATTCACGCGATAGTAGTAATCGGTGATCACCGTCTGCGCCTGCGGGCTGTAGAGATAGTTGAGATAGGCTTTCGCCGCCTTCTCCGTGCCGTTGGCTTCGATATTTTTATCCACCCACGCTACCGGGAACTCCGCCAGAACGTTGGTTTTCGGGATAACCACTTCAAAGCCCTGGGCTTCGTACTGCTTACGGATGTTGTTCACTTCCGATTCAAAGCTGATCAGCACATCGCCCAGACCGCGTTCCGCGAAGGTGGTGGTGGCACCGCGACCGCCGGTATCAAACACTTCAACGTTTTTCAGGAACTGGGTCATGAACTGTTCAGTTTTGGCTTTATCGTTGCCGTCCGCTTTGTCTGCGGCGCCCCAGGCGGCCAGGTAGGTATAACGGGCGTTGCCGGAGGTTTTCGGGTTCGGGAAGATCAGCTTCACGTCAGAACGCACCAGGTCGTTCCAGTCGTGGATGTTCTTTGGGTTGCCCTTACGCACCAGGAAGCCCATGGTGGAGTAGAACGGCGAGCTGTTGTTTGGCAGACGGCTCTGCCAGTTGGCCGGGATCAGCTTGCCTTTATCGTGCAGGATCTGCACATCGGTGACCTGGTTATAGGTGACCACATCGGCCTTCAGCCCCTGCAGAATGGCCAGCGCCTGTTTCGACGAGCCGGCATGAGACTGCTTAATGGTCAGCTTATCGCCGTTATTCTCTTTCGCCCACTGCTGTTCGAAGGGCGGGTTCAGGGCGGCAAACAGCTCGCGCGAGACATCATAGGAGCTGTTCAGCAGCTCGGTTGCCTGCGCCTGCGCGACCAGCAACACTGAAGCTGCCAGCACCAGAGATCCTTTTTTCAGTACAGTAATGGCCATTGCGCACCCTTAAGATGTGATGTTTTTCTCAGGGTCATGATATTTATAACGCGTACTAAAGGAGTAACGGTTTTATATACCGTTTAGTGATTTGGAAGCAGAAAAGGGAATAAGGGTGCAGGAGTAGTGCCGGGTGGCGCTTACGCTTGCCCGGCCTGTGAAAGGAGTGCCGTTTTATAACGCCAGCAGACGCTCGATAGATGGCGCAAAGTAGTAGCCGCCGGTCACCGGTTTGGTGAAGCGCAGCATCGCGTCGCGCTTGCCGTCGGTATCGCCAAACATGCTCAGCAGCTGCTGTTCAATGTTATACAGACGCGCGCAGTAGGCGCAGAAGTAGAGGCCGTGCGTGCCGCTGGCGGTACCATACGGCAGGCTCTGGCGGACAATCTTCAGCCCTTTGCCATCCTCTTTCAGATCCACGCGACTCAGGTGAGAGGTCACCGGGCGATCGTCGCCGTCGATCTCTTCATTGGCCTCTTTGGTGCGGCCAATCATCATCTCCTGGTCGTGTACGCTCATGCGGTTGAGCTGTTTGAGGTTGTGCTCCCAGCGCTGGACGAAGACGTAACTGCCGCCCGCGTCCACGCCCTCTTTGATCACCGCGACTTCACGACGGATCTCGTCCCCTGCCGGATTTTCGGTGCCGTCAACAAAGCCACTCAGATCGCGCTCTTCCACCCAGCGGAAACCGTGGATCTCTTCTTTTACTTCAACGCAGTCGCCAAAGGCAGCCATCGCAGCCTGGGCGATGGAGAAGTTCACGTCGTGACGCAGAGAGAGAATATGGATCAGCACGTCGTACTGGGTGGCCGGAGCCAGACCTTTACCGTAAGGGACAAAGTCTTTCAACTCTTCGGCCCCTTCTCCGCCGCTCAGCTGACGCCAGACGTTGTGACCAAATGCCACCACTGCGCCGCAGTGGGCATCCGGGAATTTGGCCTGGAAGGTGGCCACGTTATCAATAAAGACTTTGCTGGCCGCACGCAGGGCATCAACATCCCCTTTGACATTGGCTTCGATCCAAATCGCCGCGCGGCAATGTTCTGGCAAAATGCCACTCTGAACCTGAGACATCGCTCCTCCTGAAAAAAAGATGCCACGAAGTCGTGGCATGGTTGGCGGCGATTATACCCGCTTTTTCAGCGAGGCGGCTTGTCCAGGCGCAATTTACTGCTGCCAGATAATTTTGCTGACTTTCCAGTTTTTCAGGGTGTCGTCAGAGGGCATTAACCCTTGCGGGCCATTCCAGGTTCCGCTGAACTGATAGCTGATATGCTGGCTGCCTTCCGCCTTGCACTCTACCGCCACCCCCTCTTCTGCAGGGGCGCTCGCGCAGTTGCCGTAGGCTTTCTGATAGAGGTCGCTGAACGGAGTACCGATCTTCACCCCAGTGTCAGTTTCGATGTCGCTATCCAGCACCTCGATGCGCGTCACCGTCTCTTTATTACCGTTAATCACCAGGGCCAGTTGGTCATCTTTCAGCGCTTCGTAATAGTGCACAATGTTGCCGTTCTCGGTTTTCATGCCGCTGCGCAGCCGGTAATCACCGCCTAATGCCGATTCGATGGCGCTCTGTTCCAGCGGCGTGGCGGCGGTGAGGTTGCCCACCCCCTGCTCAGTCACATCGCTGGATGAGCCGAACCAGTTCCAGGGATAAGCCGCAGACCAGTTAACGGCGGAAAGCGTTGAGCAGCCCGTCAGGACAACGGGGAGCGCACATAACAGTAAACGCAGCGATTTCATCGGGAGTTCCTTTCTGGTTATTTGAACGCTTGTTGGAGTACAGCATCGCTAAAAAGTGCCGTTTAATCTTTCTCGGGGGTGAAACAGGCGCGCAGACGAGGATGGGTCAGCAGCCACAGCAGCGCCACAAAATCGGCCACCACCAGCGCAATGCCTGGGCCGCTCAGGGCTTCGCCGTTCAGCCACAGCAGCGGCTGCCAGCACAGCAACACACCCTGGGCAAGGATAAGCAGCCCGTGCAGCGCACGCCACAGGCGCGGCCAGAGATGACGCCGCCCGCTCAGTAAAAAGGCAACTACTGCCGGGAGCCCCGGCAGCAGTCCGAGCCAGAAGTTATCGCGATCGGGATAAAACAGGCTCAGCAGCGTGTTGCCCTGATCCCGGGAGGCGCCAGCCAGCACGAACAGCACCCAGGTGCGCGCCTGAAGGAGCAGCACGCACCAGAACAGAAACGGCAGGCGTACCCGGCCATAGCTGTCATAGTCGCCCGGGTGAAAATCAATACTCTTCATCTTCTATCAGGCGCTTGCCCAGCGTCAGCACGTCGGCATGTTCATAGTTAAGACGCTCGTACATACCCAGTACCATGTCGTTATCTTCCCGCACCATGATCTGAATTTTTGGACAGCCGCGGGCGATCAGTTTCTTTTCCAGACGATTGAGCAGCGCGTTGGCGATGCCGCGCCCGCGAAACTCCGGGTGCACGCCCAGATAGTACGCCGAGCCGCGATGCCCGTCGTAGCCGCCCATTACGGTGCCTACCACTTCGCCGTTCACCTCCGCCACCAGAAACAGGCTGACGTCATGATTGAGCTTGCGCTCGATGTCCATCTCCGGATCGTTCCACGGTCGCAGGAGCTCGCAGCGCTCCCAGAGAGTGATCACCTCTTCGAAGTCTGCCTGGCGAAAAACACGTATCTCCATGGTATTAACCGCCTTTTTGGGTTCAAAAACAGTGATTATGACGCGAACGCCCGCTTTCGCCAATATCCCGCGAAAAACGCCTGAAAATTTGGCATAATGGCACTTTGTCACGTATTGAAATGAAAAGTAAAACAATTCGCCACATGGACTGTCGTAACGGAAAAGACGATACGATATAACACCAGGACCCCAATTTTTACAATTCAGGCCGCATGAGCACATTCAAACCATTAAAAGCACTCACATCGCGTCGTCAGGTTCTCAAAGCGGGGCTGGCGGCCTTAACGTTAACGGGCATCGCAAAGCAGGCTCAGGCAAAAGACGAGAGCACGCTCAAAACCAGTAACGGACACAGTAAACCCAAAACCAAAAAACCCGGCGCGAAGCGTCTGGTGATGCTCGATCCGGGTCACGGCGGCATTGATACCGGCGCCATTGGCAGAAACGGATCGAAAGAAAAACACGTTGTGCTGGCAATTGCAAAAAATGTCCGGTCGATTTTACGCAGCAACGGCATTGACGCCCGCCTGACCCGCACCGGCGATACCTTCATTCCGCTGTACGACCGCGTGGAGATCGCCCACAAGCACGGCGCGGATCTGTTTATGTCGATACATGCCGACGGCTTTACTAACCCGTCGGCGGCGGGGGCATCGGTATTTGCCCTCTCCAACCGCGGCGCCAGTAGCGCCATGGCAAAATACCTCTCCGACCGGGAAAACCGCGCGGATGAAGTGGCCGGAAAGAAAACCACCGACAAAGATCATCTCCTGCAGCAGGTGCTGTTTGACCTTGTTCAGACGGATACCATCAAAAACAGCCTGACGCTCGGCTCGCATATTCTGAAGAAGATTAAGCCGGTACACCGTCTGCACAGTAAAGGCACCGAGCAGGCGGCGTTTGTGGTGCTGAAATCGCCGTCGATCCCATCAGTACTGGTGGAAACCTCTTTTATTACCAACCCGGAAGAGGAACGTCTGCTCGGCACGACGGCGTTTCGCCAGAAGATCGCCAACGCGATTGCCTCCGGCATTATCAGTTACTTTAACTGGTTCGATAACCAGAAAGCGCACTCCAGGAAACGTTGATGAAACCCAATGCACAGCTGGTTAAAACCTTTCTGCTGCAACTGCAGGATGACATTTGCCAGAAACTGAGCGCCGTCGATGGCGGTGAATTCCAGCAGGACGAGTGGCAACGCGAGGCCGGTGGCGGCGGACGCAGCCGCGTACTGCGCAACGGCGGCGTCTTCGAGCAGGCCGGGGTTAACTTCTCCCACGTCCACGGCGACGCGATGCCCGCCTCGGCCACCGCGCACCGCCCGGAGCTGGCAGGCCGCAGCTTTGAGGCAATGGGCGTCTCGCTGGTGGTGCACCCGCATAACCCCTTTGTACCGACCAGCCACGCTAATGTGCGCTTTTTTATCGCCGAAAAACCGGGTGCTGAGCCGGTGTGGTGGTTCGGTGGCGGCTTCGACTTAACGCCTTATTACGGCTTTGAAGAGGACGCGGTGCACTGGCACCAGACCGCCCGCGATCTGTGTCAGCCTTTTGGCGACGAGGTCTATCCGAAATACAAGAAGTGGTGCGACGACTATTTTTACCTGAAGCATCGCGACGAGCAGCGCGGCATTGGCGGGCTGTTTTTTGACGATCTCAATACCCCCGATTTTGATACCGCGTTCCGCTTTATGCAGGCTGTGGGCAAGGGCTATACCGATGCGTACCTGCCGATTGTCGAGCGGCGGAAAAACCACAATTACGGGGTGCGCGAGCGCGAGTTCCAGCTCTATCGCCGCGGGCGCTACGTGGAGTTTAACCTGGTCTGGGACCGCGGGACGCTGTTCGGTCTGCAAACCGGCGGGCGCACGGAGTCGATTCTGATGTCGATGCCGCCGCTGGTGCGCTGGGAGTACAGCTATGAGCCAAAAGAAGGCAGCCCGGAGGCTGCCCTGAAGGATTTTATTAAGGTTCGCGACTGGGTTTAACCCCAGGCGGCGCTGCGCTTGCCCGACCTACAGGTCGGGTAAGCGAAAGTGCCACCCGACACTTCCCCACTACAGCGGCTGCGTCTGCGCCTCAACCACCGCCAGCGCCACCATGTTCACGATACGGCGCACCGAGGCAATCGGGGTTAATACATGCACCGGTTTCGCCACCCCCATCAACACCGGCCCGACGGTCACCCCTTCTGAACTGGAGACGCGCAGCAGGTTGTAGCTGATACGCGCCGCTTCCACGTTCGGCATGATCAGCACGTTGGCAGAGCCTTTCAGCGGGCTGTCCGGCATCCGCTCGTTACGGATGCTCTCCACCAGCGCGGCATCGCCATGCATCTCCCCGTCGATCATCAGCTCCGGCGCGCGCTCGCGCACCAGCGCCAGCGTCTGGCGCATTTTGCAGGCGGCAGCCGATTTGGATGAGCCAAAGTTGGAGTGCGACAGCAGCGCCACCTTCGGTTCGATACCGAAGCGACGCACCGTTTCCGCCGCCATCACCGTAATCTCCGCCAGCTGTTCCGGGGTCGGATCGTCGTTGACGTAGGTATCGGCAATAAAGGTGTTACCGCTTGGCAGCAGCAGCGCATTCATCGCCCCGGCAGTATGCACGTTGTCGCGATAGCCGAAGATCTCCTGCACCACGCTGAAGTGCTCATGATACTCACCGATGGTGCCGCAGATCAGCGCGTCGGCTTCACCGCGGTGCACCATGATCGCCCCGATCACCGTGGTGTTGCCGATCACCGCCCGCTGCGCCTGCTCCTGGGTGATCCCCCGGCGCTTCATGATGCTGTAGTACTCGCTCCAGTACTCCTTGAAGCGTGGATCGGATTCATTGTTGACGATCTCGAAATCGACGCCTGGCTTGATCTGCAGACCCAGCTTCTGGATACGCATCTCGATCACGCTCGGACGACCAATCAGGATCGGCTTCGCCAGCCCCAGGCTTACCAGCTCCTGAGTGGCGTGCAGGACGCGCGCCTCCTCCCCTTCCGCCAGCACCACGCGTTTTGCGTCCGCGCGCGCCTGGGAGAAGATCGGCTTCATGAACAGGTTGGTTTTGTAGACGAATTCGGTGAGTTTATCGACGTAGGCATCAAAGTCGGCGATCGGGCGTGTTGCCACGCCGGAATCCATCGCCGCTTTCGCCACCGCTGGCGCAATTTTGACAATCAGACGCGGATCGAACGGCTTCGGAATAATGTAATCCGGGCCAAAGCTCAGATCCTGATCGCCATAGGCGGAGGCCACCACTTCGCTCTGCTCCGCATGGGCCAGCTCGGCAATGGCGTGAACCGCTGCCAGCTTCATCTCTTCGTTGATGGCGGTCGCGCCGACGTCCAGCGCCCCGCGGAAGATGAACGGGAAGCAGAGAACGTTGTTCACCTGGTTTGGGTAGTCTGAACGACCGGTACAGATAATGGCATCCGGGCGTACCGCTTTCGCCAGCGGGGGCAGGATCTCCGGCTCCGGGTTGGCCAGAGCGAGAATTAACGGCGCGCGCGCCATCTTCATCACCATCTCTTCGTTCAGCACTTTCGGGCCCGAGCAGCCAAGGAAGATATCTGCGCCCTCCACCACCTCTGCCAGAGTGCGCCTGCCGTCATCCTCCACGGCGTAGGCAGCTTTGGTCTCCGCCATGTTGGCTTCGCGGCCTTTATAAATAACGCCTTTGGAGTCGCAGACCACGATGTTGTGCTTCTGCATCCCCAGCGCCACCAGCAGGTTCATACAGGCGATAGCTGCCGCACCCGCACCGGAGACCACCATGCGCACGTCAGAGAGGTTTTTCTCCACCACCCGCAGGCCATTGAGGATAGCGGCGGTGCTGATGATGGCGGTTCCGTGCTGATCGTCGTGGAACACCGGAATGTTCATCCGCTCGCGCAGTTTCTGCTCGATATAGAAGCATTCCGGCGCCTTGATATCTTCAAGGTTGATGCCGCCAAAGGTCGGCTCCAGCGCGGCCACCACGTTGATAAATTTGTCCGGGTCGAGCTCGTCCACTTCAATATCGAACACGTCGATACCGGCGAATTTCTTGAACAGTACCCCTTTCCCTTCCATGACCGGTTTACCGGCCAGCGCCCCGATATTCCCCAGCCCCAGCACCGCGGTGCCGTTGGAGATCACCGCCACCAGGTTGCCGCGGGCGGTGTATTTGTAGGCCGCCAGCGGATCTTTTTCGATTTCGAGGCACGGCGCAGCCACGCCCGGGGAGTAAGCCAGCGCCAGATCGCGCTGGGTTGCGAGAGGCTTGGTGGGGGAGACCTGAATTTTGCCGGGTACAGGGAATTCATGAAAATCGAGGGCACTCTGTTTCAACTGATCGTCCATTGTAAGGTTCCTTTCACGTGTCGTTCAAAATGGGTGATGTTGTTATGGTCTGAGTTCACCCAGGGTGGCGGATAGTATCGCTGCTGACTGCGGTTCAAACTTTGAAGGGTGCCAAAGTCTCACTATCCAAAAACAAAAATTGTTATCAATTTATAACAATCATGTTACCTGCCCAGCGAAGCAAGACCATGTCCGTCTGCTATGCTTTTTTGTTAAGTCCATCGCGAATTTCGCAGAAGTGTGATCTAACACACTCCACCAACTCTTTTATTTTCAAGGAGTCATCATTTATGAACCAACTAGACGGCATCAAACAATTCACCACAGTCGTGGCTGACAGCGGTGATATCGAGTCTATTCGCCATTATCAACCCCAGGATGCGACCACCAACCCGTCGCTGCTGCTGAAAGCCGCCGGGCTTGAGCACTTCTCGCACCTGATTGACGACGCTATTACGTTTGGTAAAGCCCGTGGCAAGACCAAAGAGCAACAGGTTGCCGAGGCCAGCGACAAACTGGCGGTGAATATCGGTAGCGAAATTCTGAAAAGTATTCCGGGGCGCGTCTCTACCGAAGTGGACGCCCGGCTGTCGTTCGACCAGGAGAAGAGCATCGCCAAAGCGCGGCAGATTGTGCAGCTCTACGAGGAGCAGGATGTGGAGAAATCGCGCATTCTGATCAAGCTGGCCTCCACCTGGGAGGGGATCCGCGCGGCCGAAGTGCTGGAGAAAGAGGGGATCAACTGTAACCTGACCCTGCTCTTCTCCTTCGCTCAGGCGCGTGCCTGCGCCGAAGCCGGGGTGCATCTGGTTTCACCGTTCGTCGGGCGTATCTACGACTGGTATCAGGCCCGCCAGCCGATGGACCCCTATGTGGTGGATGAGGATCCCGGCGTAAAATCCGTTCGCAATATCTACGATTACTATAAGCAACACCGCTACGAAACCATCGTGATGGGCGCCAGCTTCCGCCGGACCGAACAGATCCTGGCCCTCACCGGCTGCGACCGGCTGACCATCTCCCCTAACCTGCTGAAAGAGTTGCAGGAGAAAGATGAGCCGGTTATCCGCCGTCTGGTGCCCTCCTCCACGGTGCTGCCAAAACCTAAACCCATGACCGAAGCCGAATTCCGCTGGGAGCATAATCAGGACGCCATGGCGGTCGAGAAGCTGTCAGAAGGGATCCGTCTTTTTGCGGTCGACCAGCGCAAACTCGAAGATCTGCTTGCCGCCAAACTGTAACCTTGCCATGGAGTGAACTATGTCCCGTAAAGAGTTAGCCAATGCCATTCGCGCCCTCAGCATGGATGCCGTGCAAAAAGCCAATTCCGGTCACCCAGGCGCGCCGATGGGCATGGCCGATATTGCCGAAGTGTTGTGGAACGACTTCCTGAAACATAACCCTAACGATCCGACGTGGTATGACCGCGACCGCTTTATTCTCTCTAACGGTCACGCCTCGATGCTGCTTTATAGCCTGCTGCACCTCTCCGGCTATAACCTGCCGCTTGAGGAGTTGAAAAACTTCCGTCAGCTGCACTCAAAAACGCCGGGGCACCCGGAACTGGGTTATACGCCAGGGGTTGAAACCACCACCGGGCCGCTCGGTCAGGGGCTGGCGAATGCGGTCGGGCTGGCGATTGCCGAGCGCACGCTGGCGGCGCAGTTTAACCAGCCGGGACATGAGATTGTCGATCACCATACCTATGTCTTTATGGGCGATGGCTGTCTGATGGAGGGGATCTCGCACGAGGTCTGTTCCCTGGCGGGCACGCTGGGCCTGGGCAAGCTGATCGGCTTCTACGATCACAACGGCATCTCCATCGACGGCGAAACCGAGGGTTGGTTCACCGACGACACGGCCAAGCGCTTTGAGGCCTATAACTGGCACGTGGTGCATGAGATTGACGGCCACGATCCAGAGGCACTGAAAGCGGCCATTCAGGAAGCGCAAAGCGTAACCGATAAACCGTCGCTGATAATCTGTCGCACGGTCATCGGATTTGGTTCCCCGAACAAAGCCGGCAAAGAAGAGTCCCACGGCGCGGCGCTGGGGGAAGAGGAAGTAGCTCTGACGCGGCAGAAGCTGGGCTGGAAATACCCGGCCTTTGAGATCCCTAAAGAGATCTACAAAGCCTGGGATGCCCGTGAAGAGGGTGAAAAAGCGCAGGCGGCCTGGAACGACAAATTTGCTGCCTATCAGAAAGCCCATCCGGAGCTGGCGGCAGAGTTCAACCGTCGCATGGGGGGTGGCCTGCCTGAAAACTGGGAAGAGACCACCCAGGCGCTGATTGAGAATTTACAGGCTAATCCGGCGAAAATCGCCACCCGTAAGGCCTCGCAAAACGTCCTTAACGCTATTGGCCCGATCCTGCCGGAGCTGCTCGGCGGCTCGGCGGACCTGGCACCGAGTAACCTGACTATCTGGTCGGGCTCCACCTCGCTTAAGGAAGATATCGCCGGGAACTACATCCACTACGGGGTGCGCGAGTTCGGCATGACCGCTATTGCCAACGGTATCGCCCACCACGGCGGGTTTGTGCCTTATACCGCCACCTTCCTGATGTTTGTGGAGTATGCGCGTAACGCCGCGCGTATGGCGGCACTGATGAAGGCCCGGCAGATCATGGTTTATACCCACGACTCCATCGGTCTGGGGGAAGATGGTCCAACTCACCAGGCGGTGGAACAGCTGGCCAGCCTGCGTCTGACGCCAAACTTCAGCACCTGGCGACCGTGCGATCAGGTTGAAGCCGCTGTCGGCTGGAAGCTGGCGATAGAGCGCCACAACGGCCCGACGGCGCTGATCCTCTCCCGCCAGAACCTGGCGCAGATCGAGCGTACCCCGGAACAGGTGAAAAATATTGCCCGCGGGGGGTATATCCTTAAAGACAGCGGCGGCAAGCCGGATCTGATTCTGATTGCGACCGGTTCGGAGATGGAGATCACCGTCAAGGCGGCGGAGAAGCTCACCGCCGAAGGCCATGCAGTACGGGTGGTGTCGCTGCCTTCAACGGATATCTTTGATGCTCAGGATGAAGAGTACCGCGAGTCGGTGCTGCCATCAGACGTGACGGCCCGTGTAGCGGTGGAAGCGGGTATCGCGGACTACTGGTACAAATATGTCGGGCTGAAAGGGAAGATTGTCGGCATGACCGGCTACGGTGAATCCGCCCCGGCCGAGAAGCTGTTCCCGTTCTTCGGCTTTACGGTGGAGAATGTGGTCGAGAAGGCGCAGGCCTTACTGTAAGGGGTTTGCCCGGCGGCGCTGCGCTTGCCGGGCCTGGAGGTTAACGTCATCCGTGGGCCGGGTAAGCGCAGCGCCACCCGGCATTTTAGCGCGTTATCCACAACGTCGGCCATGCATCCGGCCCATGCCAGTTATCACAGCTTGGCTCTTCCGCATACCGTACCAGACGGAAGCGCTGACCGGTAAAACGCCAGCGCGTCTGGATACCGCAGTCGGCAATCCCGCGTCCCAGCGCCAGGGTCGTCAGCTCGCGGCTCTTCTCATCAAAACTGGCGTTCATTAACTCCATCTCGCTGCTGTCGCTGGCGGGAACAAACGGCAGGCGCAGACGTACCGCATGGGAAGCAAACGGCTTTTTGCGTGAGACCAGCCAGGCCAGATCGACGGTGTTGTACGCCCCCGCCTCGCAGCCAACCATCAGCAGCGCTTTGTCATCCGTCAGGGCGGTGACCCGCACTTCACGACGCGCCGGGTCAAGTGAACACTGGCTGTTGTTGATACGCCAGGTGCCATAGTCGAGCAGATCGCTGCGCTCCTCGCGAGTGAGCGGCGTCGGCGTCGGGTTTACCACGGCCACCTCTTTTAGCGCCGGTGCGGGCGGTACGCTCAGCGGGGGTTGCGCCCCTTTGTTGATCCACGCGGTTTCGCTTCCGCCACGCTTTTGCTGGGCATCAATAAACTGTAGCGCCTCTTTCATCCCATCCAGGGAGATGACCTGCTTGCCACCAGCGAGCGTGATGACCCTTTTTTGCTGAAGCGTAGTCAGCAGGGCAGTAATGGTGGCGGCATGGTCGGTCGTCAGACGCCAGGGGGTGATTTGCCAGTGCGGGGGGCCAAGCTGCAACGGCTCGCCGTCGAGCAGCAAGCGGGGAGCAATGGCGGGCTGTTTAGGATCGGGCGTTGCCAGCCCACCGAGATCGATGCGCAGCAGCGCGTCAGTTTTTGCACCCGCGCTGCGGCTTAAGGTCATCACCAGCCCGTGATGTTCGCCGGTATTACGGGCGATGCAAAAGTTCTGGTTGTTGCAGGTCACCTGCCAGTCGATAAACGACCGCTGTGCAGGTGCTGCCCGGGCTAACGTCGCGGGCAGCACGCTGAGCATGAAAACAAGTAAAAGGCAGTGACGCATGAATAGCAGGATCCCGGAAGCAATAGCTGAACAGACAGAGCGTATCTTCCTGCTCAGACCGGGGTTGCTCAATCAGATTTATCGGATAGATTTATTCTGAATACATCTTATTAACGGCAACAAGATCAAGCCATTAACCCGGAACTTTGCAAATACTGTAATAATATCACCGTTTTGCCGTCCCGTATTTCACCCGATTGTATCATCGATAATGCCTGAGCAAAGGGCAGCTCCAGCACCTCGATCTCCTCATCTTCGATGCCCCCGCCCTCTCCGGCGCGCCGGGCGTCGCTGTATTCCGCCACGAAGAAATGGACGATTTCCGTTACGCCGCCCGGAGACATATAGAGCTCAAAAACTTTGCGTGCCTCGCCGACGACAAAGCCGGTCTCTTCAATCGCCTCTTTGCGAATGCACACTTCCGGCTCATCGTTATCCAGCAGTCCGGCACAGGTTTCAATCAGGCGCCCGTCGGGGTTGCCATTCACCCAGGTGGCAATGCGGAACTGGCGAATCAACACCACGCTCTGCTTCTCACGGTTGTAAAGCAGGACCGTGGCACCGTTACCCCGATCGTAAACTTCGCGTTTGTGGCGCACCACCTCACCGTTACGCCGCGTCAGATCGTAGGTCAGGTTGCGCAGGATGAAATAGTTATCCGAAAGGCACTTGTCTTTAATTAATTCAATTTTCACGGTAATACGGGCTCCGTTGCGCTCAATACTGGCCATACTACGCTGCGAAGCCCGCCTTGTCGCCCGTCGGGTTAATGTTCGGTGGGAGAAGCGACCCCAAGCCAGTCGGCGATCCCCAGGGCGGCGTGTCGCCCTTCCGCCATCGCCGTTACCACCAGATCGGCTCCCCGCACCGCGTCGCCACCGGCAAATATCTGCGGGTTGCTGGTCTGATAGCGATAGCGCGATTCCACGCTTGCCGCAATCCTGCCCCAGTCATCCACCTCAACCCCCTGCGCCTGTAGCCAGGGCATCGCATGCGGGTTAAAGCCAAAGGCCATAATCCCCGCCCCGGCAGGCATCACAAACTCGCTGCCCTCGATGGGCTCCGGGCGACGGCGTCCCTGCGCATCCGGCTCACCCAGCCGGGTGCGCAGCAGGCGGATGCCGTTGACCCGCCCGGCGTCATCGAGGGTGAGCTCCACCGGCTGGACGTTAAACTCAAAGGTCGCTCCCTCTTCTCTGGCGTTTTTAACCTCTTTTTTCGAGCCCGGCATATTGGCCTCATCCCGGCGATAGGCGCAGGTGACATTCGCCGCTCCGTGGCGCAGAGCGGTGCGCACACAGTCCATCGCCGTATCGCCGCCGCCCAGCACCACGACGTTGAGTCCGGCGGTATCGACGAAGGGCTCTTCCACCGACGGCGGCAGCCCCATCAGCTGACGGGTATTGCCCACCAGGAACGGCAGGGCATCATAAACGCCCGGCGCATCTTCATTGGGAATACCCGCTTTCATTGAGCGATAGGTTCCCACCCCGACAAAGAGGGCATCGTACTCGCTGAGCAGCTGCGCCAGCGGGATATCTTTACCCACCTCGCAGTTCAGTTCGAAGCGGATGCCCATGGCGGTGAAGATCTCCCGGCGGCGGGCCAGCAGGGATTTATCCAGCTTAAAGGCCGGAATACCGAAGGTGAGCAGGCCGCCAATTTCCGGGTGGCGGTCAAAGACCGTGACGCTGACGCCGCGACGGATCAACGCGTCAGCGCACGCCAGCCCGGCGGGCCCAGCGCCGATGATGGCCACCTGCTTATTGACCGGCGTAACGTGGCTCAGGTCCGGTCGCCAGCCTTTCGCCAGCGCCTGATCGGAGATATAGCGTTCGATGTTGCCAATGGTCACCGACCCGGCCACGTCGCGCACCGTGCAGGCGCCTTCGCACAGTTTGTCCTGCGGGCAGACCCGGCCTGTTACTTCCGGCAGGCAGTTGGTCTGGTGAGAGAGCTCGACCGCCCCTGCGATATCCCCCGCTTTCACCCGTTCGATCCACTGGGGGATATGATTGTGCAGCGGACAGGTCCATTCGCACACCGAGTGCTCGCCGCAGGTAAGGCAGCGGTCGGCTTCCCGCTTCGCCTGTGCCGGACGGAACGGCAGATAAATTTCGTTAAAATTGCCCGCCCGCGCCTCAGGGGAAAGCTTATCTGGCTCCCCGCGCGCAGGCGTAGCTGCCAGCTGCTCGCGTTTGCTACCTGTTCTGGTCACGCTCGCCGCCCGGGTCTGCCACGGCTGGGCCTCATGGCGCGCCGTGCGCATTTGCCGGGCGCGGGCCAGCTGGTTCAGGTTATCGGGGGTCACCAGCGACAGGGCATCCGCCGGGCAGTTCGCCACACAGGCGGGCCCCTGCGGGCGCTCAAGGCAGAGATCGCATTTCTGGGCGGTAGCCGCCAGCGGTGTGGTGACAATCTCGATGGTGCCAAACGGGCAGGCAACCACACAAGCTTTACAGCCGATACATTTGTGCTGCTCCACCTGAACACTGTCATGCATGCGGCTGATGGCTCCGTTCGGGCAGCTCTGGACGCAGGGGGCGTTTTCACAGTGGTGGCAGGTTACGGCGCTCTGTTTATTGCCCTCTTTGACCACGGTGATGCGCGGGGTAAAATGGCGCTGGCTGAGGACATGCTGCTCATTATTATGTGCCATGACGCAAGCGACCTCGCAGGCATAGCATCCAATACATTGCTGGCTATTTGCCATAATAAAACGGTTCATGACGGTTCCCTTGCTGGCCCTGATAACCTTATTCTTTTAACGGAATAGTGTATTTACCCACCGCAACGGTAACAGGCAATGTTCATTTGCCCAGGAACGGAAAATATTTCGCCTGAACCTGTATCAGATCAATTTATTTCAGCGCGGGTGAAATTACGTTTCATTCCCTTGCACAAATGCTTATCAGGACGCGACCGGTGAGAGTTAAACAACCTGTTTCACGCAGCCTTGCCCGGGCCTTTTTCTCCATCATTGCCCTGTCGCTGCTGACCAGCGCGATTGCGCTGTTTACTCTCGCCAGCGGCCAGCGTGATGCTGAAGCCATCAACCTGGCCGGTTCGTTACGGATGCAGAGCTATCGCCTGGGTTACGACATTCAGCGGGGCAGCGTCGACCTGGTGCCTCATCGCCGGATCTGGCAACAAACCTTGGACGCCCCTGCCCTGCAAACCCTGAACAGCTGGTATGTCCCGGACGAGGTTAAGCAGCGGTATCGCCAGCTGCAGATCCGGTGGCTGGCGGTGGATCAGAAACTCGCTCAGGGTGATTACGCCTGGTATCAGGCGCAGATGGACGAGTATGTGGCGCGTATCGACGCCTTTGTCCTCTCCCTGCAGCACTATGCCGAACGTAAGATCACCCTGGTCTTCGCCATCTCCTTTGCCGGTGGGGCCAGTATTTTTCTGCTGGTGTTTGTCACCCTCCGCCGCATCCGCCAGCAGGTTGTCGCCCCGCTCAATCACCTGGTCACCTCCAGTCTGCGCATTGAACAAGGTCATTTTGATACCCCGGTGCCGAATACCGATCTCTCCAATGAGCTTGGCCTGCTCTCCCGCACCTTTAACCATATGTCGGCGGAGCTGCACACCCTCTACCGCTCGCTGGAGATTTCGGTTGAAGAGAAGACGCATCACCTGCACGAAGCCCACCAGCAGCTGGAGATGCTGTTTACCTGCTCCCAGGCGTTGAACACCGGCAAGATTGACAGTCACTGCTTCCGCCACATCCTGCATATTGTCTGCGAATATACCGGGATCACGTATCTGGCCCTGCACACCAGCGACGGCTGGCAGATGCAGGAGGGCGAAGCCGCACTGCATCTCGACACCCAGGTACTGCCGGTAGTGATGATGGAGACCCGCTTCGGTGAGCTGCGCTGGCAAAGCGCGCAGCGCCCCGTCCCGATGCCGCTGATGAAAAGCGTGGCGACGATGCTTGGCCGCGGCCTCTTTTCCAACCAGGCGCAGAAGCACTATCACCAGCTGCTGTTGATGGAGGAGCGCGCCACTATTGCTCGCGAACTGCATGATTCGCTGGCGCAGGTGCTCTCTTATCTGCGGATCCAGCTGACGCTGCTCAAACATGCGGTGCCGGAAGAAAACGAAACGGCGCAGGGGATCATTACCGATTTTTCCCAGGCACTGAATGCCGCCTACCGCCAGCTGCGCGAGCTGCTTACCACCTTCCGCCTGACGCTGAACCAGGCCAATCTGCCGGCTGCGTTGCAGGAGATGCTGGATGACTTACAAAAACAGACCGCTGCCCGGCTGACTCTCGACTGCCAGCTTTCGTCTCTGGCGCTGGATGCACAGATGCAGGTCCACCTGTTGCAGATTGTCCGGGAGGCGGTACTGAACGCCATCAAGCATGCGCAGGCCAGCGACATCACGGTCTGCTGCATCACCGCCCCGGATGGCAAGCACACGGTGACAATTTGCGACAACGGCATCGGCATTGGTGATGCCAGCGAACCTCCGGGCCACTACGGTCTGAACATTATGCGTGAACGTGCCGACCGGCTGGGGGGAACCCTGAGCTTCTCACAGCCGCCAGCTGGCGGTACCCAGGTCAGCGTGCGCTTTTGTTCTTCGACCGCAACCGAGGGTAAATAACGGTAAAAACAGGCGGGGGATCGCCTGTCAGCCACGCAGATGAACAATACTCACCGCTGCACCAGGGCGATGGCGGGGAAAAAGCGCATGATAATTTACATTATCTCCTTTATTTCTCCACGTTTGACATCCCCCTTGCCGCTAGAGTGAAGCGGGCTATCTACAATGACGATGCGCAGCAAAACGAGGTCCTATTTTAATGGCGAATTTTTTCATCGATCGCCCCATTTTTGCCTGGGTGCTGGCAATTTTATTGTGCCTGACCGGCACGCTGGCTATTTTTTCTCTCCCTGTTGAGCAGTACCCGGATCTGGCCCCGCCTAACGTGCGGATCACGGCTAACTATCCGGGGGCATCCGCACAAACTCTGGAGAACACCGTTACCCAGGTGATTGAACAGAATATGACGGGCCTCGACAACCTGATGTACATGTCCTCCCAGAGCAGCGCCACCGGCCAGGCGTCGATAACGCTCAGCTTTACCGCGGGCGCCGACCCGGATGAAGCGGTGCAGCAGGTGCAAAACCAGCTTCAGTCAGCCTTGCGTAAGCTGCCGCAGGCGGTGCAAAACCAGGGCGTGACGGTGCGTAAAACCGGCGATACCAACATCCTGACCATCGCCTTTGTCTCCACTGACGGTTCAATGGATAAGCAGGATATCGCCGACTATGTCGCCAGTAATATTCAGGATCCGCTGAGCCGTATCAACGGCGTGGGGGATATCGACGCCTACGGGTCGCAGTACTCCATGCGCATCTGGCTCGACCCGGCGAAGCTCAACAGCTTCCAGATGACCGCGAAAGATGTCACCGACGCCATTGAATCGCAGAACGCCCAGATTGCGGTGGGTCAGTTGGGGGGCACGCCGTCCGTGGATAAACAGGCACTGAATGCCACCATTAACTCCCAGTCGCTGTTGCAAACGCCCCAGCAGTTCCGCGACATCACCCTGCGTGTCAATCAGGATGGCTCCGAGGTGCGCCTGGGGGATGTCGCCACCGTGGAGATGGGGGCCGAGAAGTATGATTACCTGAGCCGCTTCAACGGTAAGGCGGCCTCCGGGCTGGGGGTCAAGCTGGCTTCCGGCGCCAACGAGATGGCCACCGCAGAACGGGTTATCGACCGTCTCGACGAGCTGTCGCACTACTTCCCGCACGGGCTGGAGTACAAAATCGCCTACGAGACCACCTCGTTCGTGAAGGCTTCTATTGAGGATGTGGTGAAAACCCTGCTCGAAGCCATCGCGCTGGTGTTTTTGGTCATGTACCTGTTCCTGCAAAACTTCCGCGCCACATTAATCCCCACCATCGCCGTTCCGGTAGTGTTGATGGGCACCTTCACGGTGCTCTACGCCTTTGGCTACAGCATCAACACCCTCACCATGTTTGCGATGGTGCTGGCGATAGGCCTGCTGGTGGATGATGCCATCGTGGTGGTGGAGAACGTTGAACGTATCATGAGCGAAGAGGGACTCTCGCCCCGGGAAGCGACGCGTAAATCGATGAAGCAGATCCAGGGCGCGCTGGTGGGTATCGCCATGGTGTTATCGGCGGTATTTGTGCCGATGGCCTTCTTTGGCGGTACCACTGGGGCGATCTACCGCCAGTTCTCAATCACCATCGTGGCGGCGATGGTGCTGTCGGTGCTGGTGGCGATGATCCTCACTCCAGCGCTGTGCGCCACCCTGCTTAAACCCCTGCATAAGGGGGAGCAACACGGTCAGAAAGGCTTCTTTGGCTGGTTCAACCGCATGTTTAACCGCAACGCGGCGCGCTATGAAGCGGGTGTGGGACGGGTTCTGCATCGCAGTCTGCGCTGGATGCTGATCTACATTCTGCTGCTGGGGGGCATGGTTTTCATGTTCCTGCGGCTGCCCACCTCGTTCCTGCCGCTTGAAGACCGGGGCATGTTTATTACCTCCGTGCAGTTACCGAGCGGCTCGACCCAGCAGCAGACTCTGAAGGTAGTGCAGCAGGTGGAGTCGTACTTCTTTAACCAGGAGAAAGACAACGTGCTGTCGGTCTTTGCCACCGTCGGCTCCGGCCCGGGCGGGAACGGACAGAACGTGGCGCGTATGTTTGTCCGTCTGAAAGACTGGGATGAGCGCGATGCCACAACCGGCAGCTCGTTTGCCATTATCGAGCGCGCCACCAAAGCCTTCAGCCGCATTAAAGAGGCGCGGGTCTTTGCCAGCAGCCCACCCGCCATCAGCGGGCTCGGCAGTTCGGCGGGCTTTGATATGGAGCTGCAGGATCACGCCGGGGCCGGACATGATGCGCTGATGGCCGCCCGCGACCGTCTGCTGGAGCTGGCCGGAGAAGAACCTTCCCTGACCCGCGTGCGTCACAACGGTCTGGACGATAGCCCGCAGATGCAGATCGATATCGATCAGCGTAAAGCCCAGGCGCTGGGCGTCTCCATCGATGATATCAACGACACCCTGCAAACCGCGTGGGGTTCGAGCTACGTGAACGACTTTATGGATCGTGGCCGCGTGAAAAAGGTCTACGTGCAGGCGGCGGCCAAATACCGCATGCTGCCGGACGATATCAACCTGTGGTACGTGCGCAATAAAGAGGGCGGCATGGTGCCCTTCTCGGCCTTTGCCACCTCGCGCTGGGAGACGGGCTCACCGCGCCTCGAGCGCTACAACGGCTACGCAGCGGTGGAGATTGTCGGTGAAGCCGCGCCGGGCGTCAGTACCGGTACCGCGATGGATGTGATGGAAAATCTGGTGCGGCAGCTGCCTGCCGGATTTGGTCTCGAGTGGACCGCCATGTCCTATCAGGAACGCCTCTCGGGAGCCCAGGCTCCGGCGCTCTACGCCCTGTCGCTGCTGGTGGTATTCCTCTGTCTGGCCGCGCTGTATGAGAGCTGGTCGGTGCCATTCTCGGTGATGCTGGTGGTGCCGCTGGGGGTTATCGGCGCCCTGCTCGCCACCTGGATGCGCGGCCTGGAAAATGATGTCTATTTCCAGGTAGGGCTGTTAACGGTCATCGGTCTGTCGGCGAAGAACGCCATTCTGATTGTCGAGTTCGCCAACGAGATGAATGAAAAAGGTCAGGAGCTGATGGCCGCCACCCTGGAAGCCTGTCGCCAGCGCCTGCGCCCCATCCTGATGACCTCGCTGGCGTTTGTGTTTGGCGTTCTGCCGATGGCCACCAGCTCTGGCGCGGGCTCCAGCAGTCAGCATGCGGTGGGTACCGGGGTGATGGGCGGGATGATTTCGGCCACAGTTCTCGCCATTTACTTTGTTCCGCTGTTCTTTGTTCTGGTACGGCGACGTTTTCCGTTAAAGGAAAAACAGAAATAAGATCTTGATAATAAAAAAGGCGTCCTTACCGGCCGCCTTTTTTGTGTGTTAATTTTCACACTTTTATTATTTAGAAAATTAAGTGCTCTTGCGTTACTTGCTGAATGTCATTTACGAAGCATGCCTTCGATAAAATCTTTCCAGTTCCCCAGTTCACGTTCAATCATAACTACCTCTCTTATTATTATCGGCCATTCTACGAGAATATATCATCATTGTGAAGAGTTTTTAATCAGTGATACTGCTCTACCCCCGTTGGTACGACTGGCTTGTAGATACTATGGGCTCTTCGCGTTAAATTTTATGTGACCAACTGCAATATTTTGAAATAACCTTAATCAGGGCCGGGAAAATAACTTTGTAGCTGTTCTTAAATGCATTTTTGGCCATCAGCGCTCTATGCAATAAAGATGAAATTATATTCAGGACTTAAGTGCAATTTGTCACGCTGCTGAATATTCAATAAGGTAATAAAACAAATGTGTTTTATTTCCACAAACGTTTATTCATCGAAATTACTGAGCAACTGACCACTTTTAAGACAAAAGGATTCACCATGATCACCCTGTATGGCATTAAAAATTGCGACACCATTAAAAAAGCCCGCCGCTGGCTGGAGCACAACAACATTGAGTACCGTTTTCACGACTATCGCGCCGACGGTATTGATGCTGATTTGATGCAGAAATTTATTGCTGAGCTCGGCTGGGAGGCGCTGCTCAACACGCGCGGCACCACCTGGCGCAAACTGGATGAAAGTGTGCGGGCCAGCATCAACAATGCCGACAGCGCAGCCGCATTAATGGTGGAAATGCCCGCAATCATCAAACGCCCATTGCTCTGGGCGCCCGGTAAGCCTATGCTGCTGGGTTTCAACGAAAATCAATACCAAACCTATTTTATTGAGGTGTAGTCTATGTCATGCCCGGTCATTGAGCTGACTCAGCAGCTTATTCGCCGCCCCTCCCTGAGCCCTGATGATGCGGGTTGTCAGGCTCTGATGATCGAACGCCTGCGGGCGATTGGTTTTACCGTCGAACCGATGGATTTTGGCGACACGCAAAATTTCTGGGCCTGGCGCGGCCAGGGTGAAACCCTGGCATTTGCCGGACATACCGATGTGGTACCCGCCGGTGATGCCGATCGCTGGATCAACCCTCCTTTCGAACCGACCATCCGCGACGGCATGCTCTTTGGTCGTGGCGCGGCAGATATGAAAGGATCGCTGGCAGCGATGGTGGTTGCCGCCGAACGTTTCGTGGCGCAATACCCGAACCATAAAGGCCGCCTGGCGTTTTTAATCACCTCTGATGAAGAGGCCAGCGCTAAAAACGGCACCGTGAAGGTGGTTGAAACGCTGATGGCCCGTAATGAACGTCTGGATTACTGCCTGGTGGGCGAGCCGTCCAGCACCGAAATGGTGGGCGACGTGGTGAAAAATGGCCGTCGCGGCTCTATCACCTGCAACCTGACCATTCACGGCGTCCAGGGTCACGTGGCTTATCCGCATCTGGCCGATAACCCGGTACACCGCGCCGCGCCGATGCTCGAGGAACTGGTTGGCATTGAGTGGGATAAAGGCAATGAATATTTCCCACCGACCAGCATGCAGATCGCCAACATTCAGGCCGGTACCGGCAGCAATAACGTTATTCCTGGCGATCTGTTTGTGCAGTTCAACTTCCGCTTCAGCACCGAGCTGACGGATGAGATGATCAAAGCCCGCGTCGTGGCCCTGCTGGAGAAACACCAGCTGCGCTACAGCATCGACTGGTGGCTTTCGGGCCAGCCGTTCCTGACCGGGCGCGGCAAACTGGTGGATGCGGTGGTTAACGCCATCGCGCACTATAATGAAATTAAACCGCAACTGCTGACCACAGGCGGTACCTCTGACGGGCGCTTTATTGCCCGCATGGGTGCACAGGTGGTCGAACTTGGGCCGGTGAATGCCACGATTCATAAAATCAATGAATGCGTGAATGCCGCTGATTTGCAACTGCTGGCCCGTATGTATCAACGTATCATGGAGCAACTTGTCGCCTGACGGTTGCCCCAAAGAAGGATAAGCGAATGGACTGGCTGGCTAAATACTGGTGGATCCTGGTACTGGTTTTTCTGGTAGGCGTACTGCTGAATGTGATCAAGGATCTCAAGCGCGTTGACCATAAGAAATTCCTCGCCAACAAACCTGAACTCCCCCCACATCGTGACTTTAACGACAAGTGGGATGATGAAGACGACTGGCCGAAGAAAGACCAGAAGAAGTAATGCCTGCCCCTCTCCCCTGGCGGGGAGAGGGTTATCCGCTAAAAGAACTCCACGATGTCGTCATCATTGGGCTTGCCGCCGCTGAGCGCTTCATCGAAGTAACGTTTCGGCACGGTAAAACGCAGGTGATCCAGCGCAAACTGCATGCTGCGATCGTCAATGGCGTGCCCCAGATCGTCGACAATATCCAGCGTCACATCACCGCCCGCGCGGATCAGCGCCTCCTGGGCAGCAACCGCATGGGAGAGCTCAATCACGCGATCGTCCCCGCCGTGGATCAGATGAATAGTGGTTCTGGTGGTCGCCTGTCCGGGCAAGGTCGCATAGCGGCCATTAAAAGCAATTACCCGCGAGACCAGGCCTGGCTCCGCTTTTATGCTCTCCAGCGCCATAATCGCTCCCTGGGAAAAACCGATCAACGCCGTGGCATCCGCCTTCACACCGCTTTGCTGCTGCCAGTAACGCACCGTTTCGACAAAGGCCGGCATGATGGCATCCACGCGCTCCTGACGGCTCTCTTCGGTCACGCCCTGCACGGAAAACCACTGACGGCCGTTCGGGCCGCAAGGCTCCGGAGCGCCCACGCTCACCACAAGCGCGTCAGGAAACAGGGGTGCAAACCAGCGGCCAATCTCCCCCATATTGACCGGGTTGTCGCCAACGCCATGAAACAGCAGCAAAAGCTGTTTGGCTGGCATAGCGGGGCTCTGGACAACAAAATGGTCATGTTTCATGGCAGTCTCCTTAATGGGTAAGCGGGATTCTACGCCTGACAGGCAGAATGAACATGCCAGTTTACTGATGAAGTTATTGAAAAAATTGCCATTGCAAAACCGTCTGCTTCAGATCCTGACAGCGCTGACTGTCCAGCTGCGCCAGCGCCTGGCCCGCCTCGCTGCGCAGATAATTCAGTAACGCCTTGCGCCCGTTCAGCCCCAGACTCTGGCTCAGAGCGCCGTCGTCCCGGTCCTGCTCGATTTTGCCCCGCAAGCCTGCCAGGGGCAGAACCGTTGACCGCAGCAGGCGCGTCAGACTGGCAAACGACGCCGTGAGGGGGCGATGCGCAAAAGCAAATCCGGCCAGCTCCAGCCAGTCATCATCATTAAGGGTAGACTCACCCGCGGGCTCTACCGGGATCTTTTCTCCGTTCATGCGTTCAATCACTGCGGCATCACGACAGAGCCGCTGATGCTCGCGCTGACACAGCGCCTGCCCCGCCGGGCTAAGCGGCAGGAGTGCCATCGCCGTGAAGCAGCCGCTGCTGGCCTCCCGGTGGCTCCCCATCCGCACCAGCACAAAACCGCAGCGCTGCCAGAAACGCCAGAGCGCGTCGGTGTAACCAAAGCTCACAGAAAGGTAGTCGAGGCTCGTCTGCTGGCAGGCCGCGGCCACCAGCGCCCGGCCAATGCCTTCGCGCTGGCGGGCAGGATGAACGGCTACGCGGGTCACCCGTCTCGCGCTCAGCGTTGCCGCCAGGGGCGAGCCCCCGTGTGCCGCCAAAGATTGCGCCACCAGATTGCCGCGCGGACGCCGGTAGCCCGCCCATACCGCCTGGCTGAGCGCCGGGCTTAAGCCTCCCTCCTCCACCAGCCACAGCGCGCCGCAGATGCTCTCCCCTGCCCGGGCGACGGCAAAATGCTGTCCGGGGGCATCCATCATGCGTCGCAGATCGAGGGGGGATGTCCGGTAGTGGGCCGCGCAAAGCAGTTTATAGACCGCCGCCGGGAGCGCAGGGGCGCGGTTCCAGGCCTCCTGCTCCAGGGTTGCGTAGCTGATCTCCCCCTGCGGGATGCTCTCGTCGGGCTCATCATCAAACAGCAGCACCTGGGCGATAAGGCTTTCCAGCGGGCAGCCTGCCGCCCAGCGCACCGGGGTGGAGAGGGTGAAGTAACGCAGCCCGGCAAAACGGGCGCAGAATTTCAGCAGGAACCCCCTGCCGGTGCCCTCATAGCCCTGCACCGTGGTGGTCAGCAGGACCCGGGGAAAGCGCGTCACCAGCCGCTCCAGCAGCGGTCCGGGAATGGCCGCCGCCTCATCAACGATCAACCAGTCGGCATGTTCGTCCGAGGCCAGCAGCGCGTCAGGAGCCATAAAGCGATAGCGCTCGCCACCGAAACGGGCAATGACGTCGGTCGCCGCCCTGGCGGGAGCGGTGACAATGGCGTTGCCCATAATGCGATGCAACAGCATGCCCGCCAGCGCCGACTTGCCGCGCCCGCGTGGAGCGGTGACGGCGGCGACGCCTTCAGGCATGGTAATGAGCTGGTCCAGTATCGCAGCCTGCTCGCTCTGGGGCTCGCCGCTGGCTGGATGCCAGTCGGGTGCGGGTGGCGTTGGCGTAAGCATAAAAGGCTCGCCCTGCTGCCAGCGTAACACCAGCGGATCGCCCAGGATGTGGCGGCAGAAGCGGTCAATAAAGCGCGGCGTAGGGATGGGCTCTGGCCTGTCGCTCCAGCGCAGCGAATCCTGGTCGGGAATCTTTGGCCAATGCGTCAGGTCGGGTGTGAGTAAAACCAGTAGACTGCCAGCTCGCAGGGTGCCCGCCACGGCAGCAAAGGCCGAGACGTCGAAGCCGTGCCGGGCGTCGAAGATAGCGTGAAGAAACTCACGGCCCAGCAGCTGATGCAGCGCCTGGGGCGCGCAGGATGGCGGCTGCGGGGCATCAGCGCCAATCCACAGCCACTCCCCGGGATACTCCGCTTTCAACAGCCGCGCCTGCTGCTGCGTCCAGGTTTCATCCCCGCTCAGCACCAGCAGCCGCCGGTGCCCTTCCCGCGCCAGTTGTTCAGGCAGGCCTGATAAATTCATCCCTGGCATTGAAAATTACAGCGCCTTGCCGAAGGTATTGCACTGTGCCGGATCGCCGCCGTCAAAGCCCTTTTTGAACCAGTTATAGCGCTGTTCTGACGTACCGTGCGTAAAGCTGTCTGGCACGACATGGCCCTGACTTTGCTGTTGCAAACGGTCATCGCCAATGGCGTGGGCCGCATTGAGGGCCTCTTCCAGATCGCCCGCCTCCAGCACGCCCTCCTGCTGCATCTTGTGACCCCAGACGCCGGCGAAGCAGTCGGCCTGCAGTTCCATGCGTACCGACAGGGCATTCACCTCTTTCTCGCTGGCATTCTGCTGCAGCTGACGCACTTTAGGTTCAATCCCGAGCAGTTTTTGCACGTGATGGCCGACTTCATGGGCGATAACATAGCCCTGGGCAAAGTCGCCGTCGGCGCCCAGCTTATGTTTCATGTCATCGTAGAAGGAGAGATCGATATAGACGGTAGAGTCAGCAGGACAGTAGAACGGACCCATGACCGATTGTCCGGTGCCGCAGCCGGTGCGGGTGGCGCCGCGATACATCACCAGCTTCGGTTGCTGGTAGGTACGGCCCATTTTTTCAAACAGCTGGCCCCAGGTATCTTCCGTGGTGGCGAGAATGACCGACGTAAATTTCGCCGCCTCGTCTTCACTTGGGCTGATGGAGCGCGTTGCCTGCTGCTGTTGCTGAATCGGTTGCCCGGTTAACAGCCCGCTCAGGTCGACCCCGTAGTAGCCCGCCACCACGACCACCAGCAAAATAATAATGCCGCCCTTGCCTCCCGGCAGGCGAAATCCCGGGCCGCCCATTGACGGGCCCCTACTGCTGCGTCTGTCATCCACATTGTCACTTTCACGACGCCCTTGCCAGCGCATAATCCCACCTCGAAAAATATCATCTTGATAACAGGTATGATCGTAGGCGCTTCGAAGCAAGATTACCACAGGAAACAGGAGTGAGATGCCAGAGGAGGCTGTGCTCCTCTGGCAGGTAGGGCAGGATTAATCGAGTTTAACACCCAGACGGTGAGCAACGGCTTCGTACGCTTCAATCAGGCCGCCCAGGCTTTGGCGGAAGCGGTCTTTGTCCATTTTATCCAGGGTCTCTTTGTCCCACAGGCGGCTGCCGTCCGGGGAGAATTCATCACCCAGCACCACCTCACCTTTATACAATCCGAATTCCAGTTTGAAGTCGACCAGAATGAGGCCCGCGTCGTCAAAGAGCTTCTTCAGCACGTTGTTGGCTTTGAAGGTCAGCTCCTGCATACGCGCCAGATTCTCTTTGCTCACCCAGCCAAAGGTTTCGCAGTAAGATTCGTTGACCATCGGGTCGTGCATGGCGTCGTTTTTCAGGAACAGGTCGAACAGCGGTGGGTTCAGCTCCATGCCCTCTTCGATGCCCAGACGCTTCACCAGGGAGCCCGCGGCGCGGTTACGGACGACACATTCAACCGGCACCATGTCCAGCTTCTTCACCAGACACTCTGTATCGGACAGTAACGCTTCCATCTGCGTCGGGATACCCGCCTCTTCGAGCTTGCTCATAATGAAGTGGTTGAACTTGTTGTTCACCATGCCTTTACGGTCAAACTGCTCAATGCGCGCGCCATCTCCTGCTGACGTATCATTGCGGAACTCGAGCACCAACAGATCCGGGTTTTCGGTGCTGTATACGGTTTTCGCTTTGCCACGATACAACTCAGCTTGCTTCTGCATCTTCATTACTCCTGGTGTGATGATTTGTGTTCAAAACTGGAGATATTATGCCACGCACACGTTTGCGTAGCACGAAAATTAAAAGGGCTGGATTAACCAGCCCTTTTTTTACTTGCTGAATGCCGCCTGAAGGACAGCGACCAGCGCATCATTCTGCGACTGGGTCAGCGTATGGCCTTTCGGATCGATAAACTGCAGGCTGCTACGGTTGTCCAGATCGCCGACCTGAAGTTTGTAATCGCCCGAAGCCAGACCCGGATCGCGTACGCCCAGCTCTTCCCAGCTGCTGTCAGAGAGCGGTTTGTAGGTGAGCGTCATGCTGCCGGTTGAGCGGGTGCTGTCGGTGACTTTCATGCCGACACGCTCAAGGGTAGAAGGCAGACGCTGCCAGACCTGGTTGAACGGACCACGCACTACCAGCATTGGCAGACCGGTATCGTCGGCAGCGCTCTGCACGTCGAAGGTGGCACCATTACGGTTCTGAGCAGCATTCGCCGCGTCGGTGGCGCTCTTATCAAGACCCGCAGCAATCACGTTAAGCAGTTCGGTGCTGTAACGCTGCATGGATGCCGCGTCGGCAACCGGTTTGCCCGCCTGCTCCAGGTTGATGAGTTTAACCACCACCGCCTGCTGATAACCCTGAGGTTTAACAGAGACTTGATAGCGCCCACGGTACTGCTGGTCTTCATCCAGACGGCTCCATTCGATCCAGTCTGTCGTCAGCGTCTGGCTGGCATCGTCGCGCTGGGTAATCGCGTAGTTCTTCGACTGAAGTACGCTCACCACCTGCGGCCACAGCCCGGCATTGCGCGCGCTCTCAACCTGCAGCGTCGCGGTATCGCCGGTGAACTGAGTACGCGCCCCGCTTACCAGCGCCAGAGGCTGTGCTGGCGGACGAATATCAAGCGCTTTGCCTACCGCGCCGCTACCGTTGGCAACCGGAATGTTGTAGTCGCCATTCTGAATGGGCAGGATCATGCCAGCAGGTGCATGAAGTTCAGCAAGCGGCGCAGCATCCAGATAGGATTCGTCACCGCTCACCTGGCGCTTGTAGCGTGAATCTGAGCTACAGGCCGCGAGCAGCATAACAAGCGAAACACCCGCAACCTTCACCAGGCGCGACTTCTGTACTGAGTAAGCCATCAAATCTCCCTAAACTTTACAGCAGACCGGCATGCTTCAGCGCCGCAGTGACCGTTTCACGACCGTAGTCGGTAATCGGGGTCATTGGCAGACGCAGCGTATCGGTCGCTACAAGTCCCAACTCCTTACATGCCCATTTCACTGGGATTGGATTGGGTTCGACAAATAATTTGTTGTGCAGCGGCATCAGACGCTGGTTAATCACACGCGCTTCCTGGAAATGACCAGCCGCAGCCAGTTTACACATTTCAGCCATATCGCGGGCTGCAACGTTAGAGGTCACGGAAATCACGCCGTGGCCGCCGAGCTGCATAAAGTCCAGCGAGGTCGCATCATCGCCACTCAGCAGAATAAAGTCGTCTGAAACCAACTCTTTGATCTGATGAACGCGGCTTAAGTTCCCGGTCGCCTCTTTAATACCGATAATATTTTTTACTTTCGCGAGGCGGCCTACCGTTTCTGGCAGCATATCGCAGCCAGTGCGCGACGGCACATTATACAGAATTTGTGGCAAGTCAGTATGTTCAGCGATGGCTTTGAAATGCTGGAACAGACCTTCCTGGGTAGGACGGTTGTAGTATGGGGTTACCGTCAGGCATCCCACCACACCACTGTCGTTGAAGCGCTGGGTCAGGCTGATGGCTTCAGCCGTGGCGTTGGCACCTGTACCAGCGATAACCGGGATACGCCCGTCAGCCAGTTCAAGGGTCATCAACACCACTTCGCCATGCTCTTCGTGGCTCAACGTAGCAGACTCACCGGTAGTTCCTACCGAAACAATCGCCGAGGTTCCGCTGGCGACATGATAATCAATCAGTTTCTTCAGGCTTGACCGGCAGACATTACCTTTCTCATCCATCGGTGTTACAAGCGCGACAATACTTCCCGTGAACATGGGCCATCCTCTGTGCGTACAAGAGCCTCAATGGTACGTTTGGTGCTGTAATAAAAGCAAGCGACGTGAGACCTCCAGGTTATTGTATGCCGGTTTTTTTTATGCTTTCCTTAGAAAGACTAAACCAAGCAAAGGAAGAACAGGTTTGACAACCTCATCACAACATTACCTGGTTATTACTGCGCTGGGTGCCGACAGGCCGGGGATCGTGAACACCATCACCCGCCACGTCAGTAGCTGCGGCTGCAACATCGAAGACAGCCGCCTGGCGATGCTGGGTGAAGAGTTTACTTTCATCATGCTGCTTTCCGGGTCGTGGAATGCGATTACCCTGATTGAATCGACCCTGCCGTTAAAAGGCGCAGAGCTGGATCTGCTGATCGTGATGAAGCGCACCACCGCGCGCCCGCAGCCTGCCCTGCCGGCTACCGTCTGGGTCCAGGTGGAAGTGACTGACTCCCCGCATTTAATCGAACGCTTTACCGCCCTGTTTGACAGCCACCAGATGAATATCGCCGAGCTGGTCTCGCGGACGCAACCGGGCAAAGATGACGCCGTGCCGAAACTGTTTATTCAGATCACCGCCCACAGCCCGGCGTCGCGGGATGCCTCAAATATCGAGCAAGCGTTCAAAGCCCTCTGTACAGAACTGAATGCGCAAGGCAGTATTAACGTCGTCAATTATTCCCAGCATGAACAGGATGGAGTTGAGTAATGAATCCACTGAAAGCCGGTGACATCGCACCGAAATTTAGCTTGCCCGATCAAGACGGTGAGCAAGTAAATTTGACCGACTTCCAGGGACAGCGTGTACTGGTCTATTTCTACCCGAAAGCCATGACCCCAGGCTGTACCGTACAAGCCTGCGGCTTACGCGATAACATGGACGAGTTGAAAACCGCCGGCGTCGAAGTGCTGGGTATCAGCACCGACAAACCGGAAAAACTGTCTCGTTTCGCCGAAAAAGAGCTGCTTAACTTCACGCTGCTTTCTGACGAAGATCACCAGGTTTGCAACGCGTTTGGCGTCTGGGGTGAGAAAACCTTTATGGGTAAAACCTATGACGGTATCCACCGCATCAGCTTCCTGATCGACGCTGACGGCAAAGTTGAACACGTGTTTGATGACTTCAAAACCAGCAATCACCACGATGTGGTGCTGGAATGGGTGAAAGCGAACGCCTGATTTGGCTCTTCGCTTGTTTCGCCGGGTGGCGCTACGCTTACCCGGCCTACAAAATCCATAGGCCCGTGCAAGCGCTAGCGCCGCCGGGCAACAGCCTACTCCTCCACTGCCGGCACATCCGGCCAGGCATGCACCACCGCTTTAACCAGCGTGGCCAGCGGGATCGCGAAGAAGACTCCCCAGAATCCCCATAATCCGCCAAAAATTACCACCGACAGAATAATGACGAGTGGGTGCAGGTTTACCGCTTCCGAGAACAGCACCGGCACCAGCAGGTTTCCGTCCAGCCCCTGAATAATCAGATAGACGACGAAACAGCTCCAGAACTCGGTGCCAAGACCAAACTGGAAGAGCGCCACGCCCACTACCGGAATGGTGACCACAAACGCCCCGATATAGGGAATCAGCACCGAGAAGCCTACCAGCACCGCCAGCAGCAGCGAGTAGTTGAGGCCGAAGATTAAGAAGCCAATCCAGGTGGCAACCCCAACGACAATCATCTCCAGCACTTTGCCGCGAATGTAGTTGGTGATCTGCTGGTTCATCTCCTTCCACACCTGCCCTGCCAGCCCACGGTTACGCGGCAGGACGCGGCGCACCGCGTTAAGCATCTGATCTTTGTCCTTGACCAGGAAGAAGACCATCAGCGGCACCAGCACCAGATAGACCGCCAGCGTCAGCAGGCCCACCAGCGACGCGAGGGAGAATTTCACCACCGTATCCCCCATCGTCATGATGCGGGTGCGCATGTTCTCGGCCATGGCATCGATGATGCCCGCATCCATCAGGGCCGGATAGCGGCGCGGCAGGGTGGCGGCAAAATCAGAGAGTTTGCTGAGCATCCCCGGCATATCGCGGATGAGATTGATCCCCTGCTGCCAGGCGATCGGCAATACTACAAAGGACATCACCATCAGGATGCCGACAAAAAAGACCAGCACGATGATGCTGGCCCAGCGGCGGGAACAGCCAATATTTTCCAGCCGGACGGTAGGCCACTCCAGTAAATAGGCGAGCACGATCGCCACCAGTAGCGGCGCCAGCAGCCCGCTAAAGAAGAAGAGGATGCCAAAACCGGCAACCAGAATAACCAGCAAAGCAATGGCCTCGGGGTCGCTAAAACGACGGCGGTACCACTGCATTAATAACTCGAGCATTCAACCCTTCCCTGAAGATATTGGCGGAACGTAAAGGGTGAATTGTATCGAAGAGTTAATGAAAAGACTTTCGCTTTTTCTTGCTCTGTCACAAAACGCAAAAGCCTGAAAAGAGGGATTTTCTTATCGCCCTGAGGCGCATACACTTGCAGAGCAGCCGCAGATGAACGATATGCGGGTTCTTCGGTCAAATTAGCACACCCACCAGACAGGACAGAGGTTATGTTCAGGCAGTTGAAAAAAACGTTGGTTGCGACGCTCATCGCTGCGCTGACCGCTGGCCAGATGATGCCAGCCTTCGCTGACTCTGCAGACGCATTGCCGGATATGGGCACCTCGGCAGGAAGCACGCTCTCCATTGGTCAGGAGATGCAAATGGGCGATTTCTACGTGCGCCAGCTGCGCGGCAGTGCGCCGTTGATCAACGATCCATTGCTGGTGCAGTACATCAATTCGCTGGGGATGCGCCTTGTCTCCCACGCGGATTCGGTAAAGACCCCTTTCCACTTCTATTTGATCAATAACGACGAGATCAACGCCTTCGCCTTCTTCGGCGGCAACGTGGTGCTGCACTCGGCGTTATTCCGCTATGCCGACAACGAAAGCCAGCTGGCCTCGGTAATGGCGCACGAAATTTCTCACGTCACCCAGCGTCACCTGGCGCGCGCGATGGAAGATCAGAAGCGCAGCGCCCCGCTCACCTGGGTGGGCGCACTGGGCTCTATCCTGCTGGCGATGGCGAGCCCGCAAGCGGGTATGGCCGCGCTGACCGGTACCCTGGCGGGCACCCGTCAGGGGATGATCAGCTTTACCCAGCAAAATGAACAGGAAGCGGACCGCATCGGTATTCAGGTACTGCAACGCTCCGGGTTCGACCCGCAGGCGATGCCGAACTTCCTCGAAAAGTTACTCGACCGGGCGCGCTACTCCTCGCGTCCGCCGGAAATTCTGCTGACTCACCCCCTGCCGGAAAGCCGTCTCTCGGATGCCCGCAACCGCGCCAACCAGATGCGTCCGGTGGTGGCGCAGTCCTCAGAAGATTTCTATATGGCGAAGGTCAGAACCCTCGGCATGTACAACTCGGGGCGCAACCAGTTGACCAACGATCTGCTGGATGCCCTGAATAAAGGCAACGTGCGTGAACAGCGTGCTGCCCGGTATGGCCGTGCCTTACAGGCAATGGAGGCCAGCAATTATGACGAGGCGCGCAAAAACCTGCAGCCGCTGCTGGCCGCAGAGGCTAACAATGCCTGGTATCTTGATCTGGCAACTGACATCGACTTAGGGCAGAAAAAAGCCCAGGATGCGATCAACCGTCTGAAAGGCGCCCGTGACCTGCGCAACAACCCGGTCCTGCAACTCAACCTGGCGAATGCTTACTTACAGGGTGGACAGCCGCAGGAAGCCGCGCCCATTCTCAACCGCTACACCTTCAATAATAAAGATGATCCTAACGGCTGGGATCTGCTGGCCCAGGCGGAAGCCGCGCTCGGCCATCGCGATCAGGAGCTGGCTGCCCGCGCCGAAGGTTATGCCCTGGCCGGACGTCTGGATCAGGCCATCTCCCTGCTGAGCAGCGCCAGCTCGCAGGTGAAACTCGGCAGCCTGCAACAGGCCCGTTACGATGCCCGTATCGATCAGTTGCGCCAGCTGCAGCAGCGCTATCGCGCGTATGAAAAGATGTAAAAGGAGAAAAGATGTCTGACACGGTTACGATCTACCATAACCCTCGCTGCTCAAAGAGCCGCGAAACCCTGAACCTGCTGAAAGCCAACGACGTTGAGCCGCAGGTGGTGCTCTATCTGGAGACGCCGCCGGATGCCGACACCCTCCGCACGCTGCTCACCCAGTTGGGAATGACCAGCGCCAGAGCGTTAATGCGCCAGAAAGAGGAGCTTTACAGAGAGTTGCGTCTGGCAGACAGCGCGCTCAGTGAAGATGAGTTAATTCAGGCGATGGTGGAGCATCCGAAGCTGATTGAGCGCCCGATTGTGGTGGCCAACGGCCAGGCCCGGATTGGCCGCCCCCCTGAGCAGGTGCTTGAGATTGTGAAGTAAGCAGGATTGGCCCGGTAGCGCGTGCGCCGGGCCTACAGATTGAGAATGTCTTTCACAAAAGGAATGGTGAGCTTCCGCTGGGCGGTGATGGATGCCTTATCCAGCTGATCGAGGGTCATAAACAGCGTACGCATCTCGCGATCTAAACGTTTTAGCAGAAAACGTCCCACATCTTCCGGCAGTTCAAATCCCCGTAACCGCGCCCGCAACTGCAAAGCCTGCAGCTTATCTTCATCGGAAAGCGGCTGTAATTTGTAGATTTGTCCCCAGTCGAGACGCGAAGCCAGATCGGCAAGCCCGAGATTCAGCTGACGCGGCGGTCGATCGCCGGTGATCAGCAGCCGGGTCTTTCCCGACTCCAGAATGCGGTTATAGAGATTGAAAATCGCCATCTCCCACAGCTCATCCCCCGCCACGCATTCGATATTGTCGATGCAGACCAGCGACAGCTGTTCCATCCCATCGAGCACCTCCGGCACAAACCAGGTGCGTTTATCCAGCGGCACATAGCCGACCGCATCCCCGCGCTGAGAAAGTTCAGCACAGGCGGCGTGCAGCAGATGGCTGCGCCCCGCGCCTTCGCGTGACCAGATATAGATGTAACCGCTGTGCTCCTGGCGCAACACGTTTTGCAGTGCAGCCAGTAAAGAGGGGTTATCACCCGGCCAGAAACTCGCGAAAGTTTCGTCGTCGGGAAGATAAAGTGGCAAAGAGAGCTGTGCCGGTGCGTTCAGAAATACCTCAACCAGGTCTTACTCGGAATCGGCCCAGAGTTTAACACGGAACAAGCGGGGAGAGAACCGGGCGGATCGGCCGCCCGGTTGCAGGATCAATGCGAGACTTTTTCGCTCTCTTCGGCGTCCAGCACCACCTCTTCCGGGCGCAGAACGGAGATCAGCTTGAAGATGAGGGCCAGACCGATACCGACGATGGTGGCCAGCGCCATGCCTTTCAGCTCGGCGGCGCCAATGTGCACCTTGGCACCGCTGACGCCGATAATCAGGATCACCGAGGTCAGGATCAGGTTTTGCGCTTTGCTGTAGTCAACTTTTGAGTCGATCAGAACGCGAATACCGGAGGCGCCAATCACCCCGTACAGCAGCAGCGAAACACCGCCCATCACCGGAACCGGGATAATCTGGATAGCCGCCGCCAGCTTACCCACACAGGAGAGCAGGATAGCGAAAATCGCCGCACCGCCGATAACCCAGGTGCTGTAGACGCGGGTAATAGCCATCACGCCGATATTCTCACCGTAGGTAGTGTTTGGCGTGGAGCCGAAGAAACCGGAGATGATGGTTGAGAAGCCGTTGGCAAACATTGAGCGGTGCAGACCCGGGTCGCGGATCAGGTCGCGCTTGACGATATTGGCCGTCACCACCAGGTGACCGACGTGCTCGGCAATCACCACCAGCGCCGCAGGCAGAATGGTGAAGATGGCAAACCACTCAAAGCGCGGGGTGTAGAAGGTTGGCAGCGCGAACCAGTGGGCCTGGGCAATCGGGGTGGTATCCACAACGCCCATCGCAAAGGAGAGTGCATAGCCAGCCAGTACGCCGATCAGGATCGGGATAATTGCCATAAAACCACGGAACAACACGGAGCCAAAGACCGTCACGCCCAGCGTGACCAGCGAGATAGTAATGGTTTTAGTATCCGGGGATTGCCCGTCGGCAGGCAGCAGGCCCGCCATATTTGCGGCCACACCGGCTAATTCAAGACCGATGACGGCAACGATTGCGCCCATCGCCGCAGGGGGGAACATCACATCCAGCCAGCCGGTCCCCGCTTTCTTCACAATGAAAGCCACCAGACAGAACAACACGCCGCACATAATGAAACCACCCAGCGCCACTTCATAGCCTAACGGCAACAACAGCAAGACCGGGGAGATAAAGGCAAAGCTGGAGCCCAGGTAGGCCGGGATCTTACCTTTACAAATAAAGAGATAAAGCAGCGTACCGATGCCGTTAAACAGCAGCACGGTGGCCGGGTTAATGTGGAACAGGATTGGCACCAGCACGGTTGCACCAAACATCGCAAACAGGTGCTGCAAACTAAGCGGGATTGTCTGCAAAAGTGGCGGTCTTTCACTCACCCCGATAGCACGGCGCGTCATAGAATCTTCCTCAAGTGTTGTTTGTTTTAAGCGGTTGGGTTTTTTATTCAAAAAAAAGCCGACTATCAAAGTCGGCTTCTTTTTCGTTATTCACTTATTTAGTACCAAAAATCTTATCGCCGGCATCGCCGAGTCCCGGGATGATGTACCCGTGCTGGTTCAGGCCCTGATCGACAGAGGCGGTGTACAGTTCAACGTCCGGGTGCGCTTTTTCCAGCGCAGCAATGCCTTCCGGCGCGGCAACCAGTACCAATACTTTGATGCTGCTGCAGCCGGCGTTTTTCAGCAGGTCAATGGTGGCGATCATGGAGCCACCGGTGGCCAGCATCGGGTCAACGACCAGCGCCATACGCTCGTCGATGTTGGAGACCAGCTTCTGGAAATAGGGCACCGGCTCCAGCGTCTCTTCGTTACGGTAGATGCCAACCACGCTGATACGCGCGCTCGGAACGTGCTCCAGTACCCCTTCCATCATGCCCAGACCTGCGCGCAGGATTGGCACAACGGTAATTTTTTTGCCTTTGATCTGCTCAACCTGTACCGGGCCGTTCCAGCCTTCGATGGTCACAGTTTCGGTTTCCAGATCGGAGGTTGCTTCATAGGTCAGTAAGCTGCCAACTTCAGAGGCCAGTTCACGAAAGCGCTTAGTGCTGATGTCATGCTCACGCATCAGGCCCAGCTTGTGTTTAACGAGTGGGTGTTTCACTTCCACAATCTTCATTCTCTTTCTCCTTCGGGTGGCAGCCACAAAAAAAATCGCCGGATTATACCGCTTTTTTCGGATAGCGCCATACCCATCTTGCTTGACCGGGATCAACCAAAGTGAATTAGAGGCTGTCAGAGAGTATAAAAGAGACAAAAAAAACCGGCGGGGGATCGCCGGCTTTTGTGCGGGTTTTCGCCCGGCGGTGCTGCGCTTGCACGGGCCTACGGTTTTGTAGGCCGGGTAAGGCGAAGCCGCCACCCGGCAGTGGGCGTTTAAAGCGACTCGCCGTTGCTGGCGATCACCTTCTGATACCAGGCGAACGACCTCTTCTTGCTGCGATTCAGCGTGCCGTTACCTTCGTTGTCTTTATCAACATAGATAAAGCCATAGCGTTTTTTCATCTCGCCCGTTCCGGCAGAGACCAGATCGATACAGCCCCACGGGGTGTAGCCCATCAGATCCACGCCATCTTCCACCACCGCTTTTTTCATCTCACGGATATGGGCGCTGAGATAGTCAATGCGGTACTGGTCATTGACCGTGCCGTCACTCTCCAGCACGTCGATGGCGCCAAACCCGTTTTCGACAATAAACAGCGGCAGCTGGTAGTGATCCCAGAACCAGTTCAGGGAGTAACGCAGCCCCACCGGATCAATCTGCCAGCCCCAGTCCGATTTCTGTACATAGGGGTTGGAGACCAGGCTTTTGCTTTCGTCGTAGTCGAGTTGCGGGTTGTCCTCCGTGGCTTTGGTGGCAAACGACATGTAGTAGCTGAAGCCGATGTAATCCACGCAGCCCTGCTTCAGCGCCGCTTTATCCTCTTCGGTGATATCCAGCGCAAAACCGCGACGGGCAAAGTAGTTCAGAAGATGCTGCGGATAGGCGCCGCGCACGTGCACATCGGTGAACCAGTAGCGGCGGTGCATGGCGTTCATCGCCATCATCATGTCGTTCGGGGCGCAGGTCAGGGGATAGATCGGACACATGGCGATCATGCAGCCAATTTTCAGGGACGGGTTGATGTCGCGTCCGGCTTTTACCGCCAGGGCGCTGGCCACCAGCTCATAGTGCGCCGCCTGGAACATCACCGGCTCGCGATCTTCACCCGGCTGGTACTTCAGCCCGGAGTTGGTAAACGGGGCGAAATCTTCGTGGAAGTTGGCCTGGTTGTTGATCTCGTTAAAGGTCATCCAGTATTTCACTTTGTGCTGATAGCGCTCGAACACCACGCTGGCAAAGCGCACAAAGAAGTCGATCAGTTTGCGGTTACGCCAGCCGCCGTACTCTTTCACCAGGTGATAAGGCATTTCGAAGTGCGAGAGGGTGATCACCGGCTCGATGCCATGCTTCAGGCACTCATCAAACAGATCGTCATAAAACTGGAGCCCCGCCTCGTTAGGCTGCTGTTCATCGCCTTTCGGGAAAATACGCGTCCAGGCAATGGAGGTACGGAAACATTTAAAGCCCATTTCCGCGAACAGCTGGATGTCATCTTTATACCGGTGATAGAAATCGATGGCTTCATGGTTGGGGTAGTTTTTGCCCGGCAGTACGCCGTCGGTAATTTCGCGGGGGACGCCGTGGGCGCCAGCGGTCATCACATCTGCCACGCTCGTGCCCTTCCCGCCCTCCTGCCAGCCGCCTTCAAGTTGATGCGCCGCCACTGCGCCGCCCCACAGAAAACCCTCTTTGAATCCTGACATGCAATATCCCTCATTCAGCGTTAATTATCGGCAAAAAAGAGTACAGAAACCGGTTTCAGTGAAATGATGTGCATTCAGTGGCAGGGTTGCAAGAATAAGAATGTACCCGGTTTCATTTTCGTGAACGGGTTCAAGTTTGTATGCTAAGGGGCGATTTTTACTCGATTTTCAGGCGCACGATTTTCTGTTGCAGAATGGGCTCGCAAACGTTTGCCTGGACTGTTAGAATTGCGCCGATTTTTCTTATATCGCAATGCAATCGCGTGGGGACTTGAGCCGTGACCAACAAAACTTCTCTCAGCTACAAAGATGCCGGTGTAGATATTGACGCAGGTAATGCGCTGGTTGACCGTATCAAAGGGGTAGTTAAAAAAACCCGCCGCCCGGAAGTGATGGGAGGTCTGGGAGGATTCGGCGCACTGTGCGCGCTGCCGCAAAAATACCGTGAACCGGTTCTGGTCTCAGGCACCGACGGCGTGGGCACCAAGCTGCGTCTGGCGATGGATCTGAAACGCCACGACACCATCGGCGTTGACCTGGTTGCGATGTGCGTGAACGACCTGGTGGTTCAGGGCGCTGAGCCGCTGTTCTTCCTCGACTACTACGCGACCGGCAAGCTGGACGTCGACACCGCAGCCAGCGTCATCAGCGGTATCGCAGAAGGCTGTTTGCAGTCAGGTTGTGCACTGGTCGGCGGTGAAACCGCTGAAATGCCGGGTATGTACCACGGCGACGATTACGACGTGGCTGGCTTCTGCGTGGGCGTTGTCGAAAAATCAGAGATCATTGACGGCAGCAAAGTGGCCGACGGCGACGTGCTGATTGCGCTGGGCTCCAGTGGCCCGCACTCTAACGGCTACTCCCTGGTGCGTAAAATTGTTGAAGTGAGCGGCTGCGACCCTCTCACCACCGAGCTGGAAGGTAAACCGCTGGCCGATCACCTGCTCGAACCGACCCGCATCTACGTGAAATCCATTCTGGAGCTGATTGAGAATGTGGACGTTCACGCGATTGCCCACCTGACCGGCGGCGGCTTCTGGGAAAACATTCCGCGCGTCCTGCCGGATAACACCCAGGCGGTGATCGACGCATCCTCCTGGCAGTGGCCTGCGGTATTTAACTGGCTGCAGGATGCCGGTAACGTCAGCGATCATGAGATGTATCGCACCTTCAACTGCGGCGTGGGGATGGTTATCGCCCTGCCGGCAAGCGAAGTGGACAATGCCCTGGCGCTGCTGCAGGCGAAAGGTGAAAACGCGTGGAAAATCGGTATCATCAAAGCATCTGATTCCGAACAGCGTGTGGTCATTGAATGAAAAATATAGTGGTGCTCATTTCCGGTAACGGAAGTAATTTGCAGGCTATCATCGATGCCTGCAAACAGAAGAAGATCAACGGCACCCTCCGCGCAGTATTCAGTAACAAGGCCGATGCATACGGCCTTGAGCGTGCCCGCGAGGCGGGCATTGCCGCGCATGCGCTCAGCGCCGCCCAGTTTGCCAGCCGCGAGGCTTTTGACCGCGAATTGGTGCAGGAGATTGACGCCTACGCCCCGGACGTGGTGGTGCTGGCTGGCTACATGCGGATCTTAAGCCCGGCGTTTGTCGCGCACTATGCCGGACGTCTGCTCAATATCCACCCTTCCCTGCTGCCTAAATATCCTGGCCTGAATACCCACCGTCAGGTGCTGGACAACGGCGACCTGGAGCACGGCACCTCGGTCCATTTCGTTACCGACGAACTGGACGGCGGCCCGGTGATCCTGCAGGCGAAAGTGCCGGTGTTTGAAGGCGACAGTGAAGAGGATGTGACCGCCCGGGTGCAGGCTCAGGAGCACGCCATCTATCCGCTGGTGGTGAGCTGGTTCGTTGATGGCCGTCTTGAAATGCGCGACGGCGCGGCCTGGCTGGATGGCGCGCCGTTACCCCCGCAAGGTCACGCGGCGGAAGAGTAAACTTTTGCCGGGTGGCGCTATCGCTTACCCGGCCTACAGCACCTTTTGCCCCGCCAACTCTCTATTATCCCTCAAGAAAAAATTTAACTGTCATACTTTTCTGACACAGTTGGACATATTGTGGAAATGCTCGCCATAATAAAGGCGAGACGGATTTACCACGTCCTGTGATTGAACTGGAGTGTGAGTAGTAATGGGTCAGGAAAAGTTATACATCGAGAAAGAGCTAAGCTGGTTAGCGTTCAACGAGCGCGTGCTTCAGGAAGCGGCCGACAAAAGTAACCCGCTGATTGAGCGCATGCGTTTTCTGGGGATTTACTCCAATAATCTGGATGAATTCTATAAGGTGCGTTTCGCTGAACTGAAGCGTCGAATCATCATTAGCGAAGAGCAGGGTTTAAACTCGAATTCGCGTCATCTGCTTGGCAAGATCCAGTCCCGGGTACTGAAAGCCGACCAGGAATTTGACAGCCTGTATAACGAACTGCTGCTGGAGATGGCGCGTAATCAAATCTTCCTGATTAACGAGCGTCAGCTCTCGGTTAACCAGCAGAGCTGGCTGCGTCACTATTTCAAACAGTATCTGCGCCAGCACATCACCCCGATTCTGATTAACCGCGAAACCGATCTGGTGCAGTTCCTGAAAGATGACTACACCTATCTGGCGGTGGAGATTATCCGCGGCGACAGCATCCGCTATGCCCTGCTGGAGATCCCGTCAGACAAGGTGCCGCGCTTCGTCAACCTGCCACCGGAAACGCCGCGCCGCCGCAAGCCGATGATCCTGCTGGATAACATCCTGCGCTACTGCCTGGACGATATCTTCAAAGGGTTCTTCGACTACGATGCGCTGAACGCCTATTCCATGAAGATGACCCGCGATGCCGAGTATGACCTGGTGCACGAGATGGAGGCCAGCCTGATGGAGCTGATGTCATCCAGCCTCAAGCAGCGTCTGACGGCGGAGCCGGTGCGCTTTGTCTATCAGCGCGATATGCCCGATGCCATGGTTGATATGCTGCGCGAAAAGCTGACCATCTCCCGCTATGACTCCATCGTGCCGGGCGGTCGCTATCATAATTTCAAAGACTTTATCGGCTTCCCAAACGTCGGCAAGGCCAACCTGGTGAACAAGCCGCTGCCCCGCCTGCGCCATATCTGGTTTGATAAGTTCCGTAACGGCTTCGACGCCATTCGCGAGCGCGATGTCCTGCTCTACTATCCGTACCACACTTTTGAGCATGTACTGGAGCTGATGCGACAGGCGTCGTTCGACCCCAACGTGCTGGCGATTAAAATCAACATCTACCGCGTGGCGAAAGATTCCCGCATTATCGATGCGATGATCCACGCTGCCCACAACGGCAAAAAAGTGACCGTGGTGGTGGAGTTGCAGGCGCGTTTCGATGAAGAGGCCAACATCCACTGGGCCCGTCGTCTGACCGAAGCGGGCGTACACGTGATCTTCTCGGCCCCTGGGCTGAAGATCCACGCCAAGCTGTTCCTCATCTCCCGTAAAGAGGGCGATGATGTGGTGCGTTATGCCCACATCGGCACCGGTAACTTCAACGAGAAGACCGCGCGCATCTATACCGACTACTCGCTGTTGACCGCCGATGCGCGGATCACCAACGAGGTGCGTCGGGTCTTCAACTTTATTGAAAACCCCTATCGTCCGGTTAATTTCGACTATCTGCTGGTCTCCCCGCAGAACTCCCGTCGTCTGCTGTATGACATGATCGACCGCGAGATTGCCAACGCGCAAAACGGCCAGCCGGCCGGCATTACGCTTAAGCTCAACAACCTGGTCGATAAAGGACTGGTGGATCGCCTGTATGCCGCCTCCAGTTCGGGAGTTCAGGTTAATCTGCTGATCCGCGGCATGTGCTCGCTGATCCCCGATCTAGAGGGCATCAGTGAAAATATTCGCGTCATCAGCATCGTCGATCGCTATCTTGAGCACGATCGGATCTATATTTTTGAGAACGGTGGCGATAAACGCGTCTACCTCTCCTCCGCCGACTGGATGACGCGAAACATCGATTACCGGATTGAAGTGGCGGCACCGCTGCTCGATCCGCGGCTGAAGCAACAAATTCTTGATATTATCGACCTGTTGTTAAGTGATACTGTAAAAGCACGTTATGTCGATAAAGAACTGAGTAACCGCTATGTGCCGCGCGGCAATCGCCGTAAAGTACGGGCACAATTGGCGATTTACGACTATATCAAATCACTCGAGCAATCCGATTAACCTATGCCGATAAACGATAAGACCCCACGACCGCAGGAGTTTGCTGCGGTCGACCTTGGTTCTAACAGCTTCCACATGGTCATCGCCCGTGAGGTGGATGGCGCAATGCAGATCATCGGTCGTCTGAAGCAGCGCGTCCACCTGGCTGATGGCCTGGATGCGAACAATATGCTCAGCGAAGAGGCGATGGAGCGCGGGCTGAACTGCCTGTCGCTGTTTGCCGAACGCCTGCAGGGTTTCACCCCGTCGAGCGTCTGCATTGTCGGAACGCATACCCTGCGCCAGGCCGCGAACGCGACGGAATTTTTAAAGCGCGCGGAAAAGGTGATCCCCTACCCTATCGAAATCATTTCGGGTAACGAAGAAGCCCGTCTGATTTTTATGGGCGTGGAACATACGCAACCCGAAAAGGGCCGCAAGCTGGTGATTGATATTGGCGGCGGCTCGACGGAGCTGGTGATCGGCGAAAACTTTGAGCCGCATCTGGTCGAAAGCCGCCGGATGGGCTGCGTCAGCTTTGCCCAACTCTATTTCCCCGGCGGGGCGATCAGCCGGGAGAACTTCCAGCGCGCGCGGATGGCCGCGGTACAGAAGCTGGAGTCCCTCGCCTGGCAATACCGTCTGCAGGGCTGGAACGTGGCGCTTGGCGCCTCGGGTACGATCAAAGCGGCACACGAAGTGCTGGTGGAGATGGGCGAAAAAGATGGCTTTATTACCCCTGAGCGTCTGACCAGGCTGATGGAAGAGGTGCTCAAGCATAAGAGCTTTACCGCCCTCAGCCTGCCGGGTCTCTCCGAAGAGCGCAAAGCGGTGTTTGTGCCGGGTCTGGCGATCCTGTGCGGCGTGTTCGATGCGCTGGCGATCCGCGAACTGCGTCTTTCCGACGGCGCGCTGCGCGAAGGCGTACTCTATGAGATGGAAGGCCGTTTCCGTCATCAGGATATTCGCAGCCGCACCGCGCAGAGCCTGGCCAACCAGTACAATATCGACCGCGAACAGGCCAGACGCGTGCTGGAAACCACGACCCAAATGTATGAGCAGTGGGAAGCCCAGAACCCGAAACTGGCGCATCCGCAGCTGGCGGCTCTGCTCAAATGGGCGGCGATGCTGCATGAGGTGGGGCTCAATATCAACCACAGCGGGATGCACCGCCATTCGGCCTACATTCTGCAACACAGCGACCTGCCAGGCTTCAACCAGGAGCAGCAGACCATGATGGCCTCGCTGGTGCGCTATCATCGTAAAGCCGTTAAGCTGGATGAGCTGCCGCGCTTTACGCTGTTCAAGAAAAAACAGTTCCTGCCGCTGATCCAGCTGTTACGTCTGGGCGTGCTGCTGAACAACCAGCGCCAGGCGACCACAACGCCACCTACGCTGACGCTCACCACGGACGATAACCACTGGACGCTGAGTTTCCCGCATGACTGGTTTAGCCAGAATGCGCTGGTCTTGCTGGATCTGGAAAAAGAGCAACAGTACTGGAGCGCCGTCACCGGCTGGTGCCTGAAAATTGAAGAAGAGCACTCCCCGCACGTCGCCGCGTAATCTTCCCGTCAGGCGCTCATACCGAGCGCCTCACCCCTAAGCAGACTCTCCAGCGGCACAGGTTTGCCGATCAAATAGCCCTGAAAATAGTCAATGCCCAGCGCTTCAGCCGCATGGCGGATCTCTTCGCTTTCAACATACTCCGCCACCACCAGCATCTTTTTCATCCGCGCAAGATGACAGATCGAAGCGACAATCTGGTAATCCAGACTATTGCTGACGATGTTACGAATAAAGCTGCCGTCGATCTTCAGAATATCGGCATCCACGTTTTTCAAGCGCGCATAGCTGGCGTAGCCGGTACCAAAATCATCAATGGCAATCCGGCACCCCATCTGCTGCAGATGGTTGACGGTCTGCATCGCCAGCCCGGCGTTGCCGAAGCTGCTGCTTTCGGTGATCTCGAAGATGAGCTGCCAGCTCTCAATGGCATATTTTTGCAACATCCGGCTGACCTCAAGCGGCAGCTGGGCCCGGCAAACGGACGTTGGCGAAAGGTTAATGGCGAACCGCTGCCCCGGGAGCGTTTCGCGATTCTTCGCCATAAACTGAAGCGTCTTCTCCAGCACCAGCAGATCAATTCGCGACGAAAGGCCAAACTCCATGGCAACGGGCAAAAAGATATCGGGCGAGATCAGCCCGGCATCACCATTTTGCAGGCGGAGCAGTATCTCGTGATAGCTATCGCCGCGGATGCCCTGTACGGGCTGCGCCAGCAGGGTAAACTCATCTTTTTCCAGCGCCCGCTGCACGCGATTCATCATCGCGACCTTGTCTTTCAGACCGCGCTGCAGGTTGATTGCGCCCCGCTGCTGCAGGTTTTCCGGGTGGTTGGTCGCCAGAGAGAGATCCGCAATGGTACTCAGCTCACCCAGCAGCAGATAGATATGCGCCACCGGTGAACGCACATAGCAGTAACTGACCCCCACCTGCGGCTGCAGCGGCATCCCATCCCAGATAAAGCGAAAGCGTTTGATGTGCAGATCCAGCTCTTCAATACGGGATTGGTGCAGCTCGGTATTTAAACGCAACACTAAATCGTGACCCGAGAGTTGATAGACGCACTCATCCGGCTGCAGATAATCATTCAGCCAGGCGGCCAGCTTCTGTTTGTACTGGATGCGCAGCAGTACGCCATAGTTACGCCCCAGCACTTCCAGCTCAGGGATGCGCAGAAAACAGAGCACTGACCAGGGCTTTTTGCCCAGGGCACGATTGAGCGCCCGCAGGTTTGGCATGTGCACCACCGGGTCGAGAAACGCCAGCCGTCTGGCGCGAATATTGATGGCCCGCTGTCGCGTCGCCAGTACCGCCATATAGACCACCACAAAGGTAAAGACCAGATAACTGGAGGAGGTAATGGTGAGCTGAATATCGTATCCCTGCGACCAGGGGATGTAGCGGTAAAAATAGTGAATAGAGACGATCAGCACTGGAGTCCAGATCAGGGACATCAGCTTATAACCAAAGCGCATCGATCCCCAAAGCATGACCGGCATCAGCAGCGACAGCGTGTAGTTGGTGCTGAAGATGCTGCTGTTTTCGTTAATCGGCCATAACAGCAGGGCCAGTAAGGCACTGTTGATCAGCACCCAGGTGACAGCTTCTGCCAGCGATACTTTGCGATCTATCTGGCCTCGAATCTGCGATATCAGGCTGCGCAGATAGCGGGGATGACGGAGGATGCGGATGATCACATAGCTGAAGGGCACCCCTGTCAGGCAGCCAACCAGTAACCCCTGATAGTTAATCAGCGAGCGGATCCCGGGAGTACTGATACCGGCCAGGTCAAACCGCGTCTGGTAAACGCCGAGGTAAACCGCGAACTGAAATAGCAGGAGAAAAATCGTGGCCGGGCAGAACATCTGCCAGAACATCCGTTGCGCGATAAGCCGTGCGTCGCCATAGGCGGTCATATTACGTCGGGGTGTGAAGACCCGATACCCGCCCCAACTGAGGGTTATAGGGATCAGGAAATGCGCAATGGCAATCGCCGTTTCGTAGCCGCCAATCGAGGGATAATAGTGCAGGAAGAGGGCAACCATAATGCCCGGCACTGCCGCCATACCATAAAACAGCATGAGCGCGAGTAACAACGCCAGCGGCATATAGTAAAGTACCACCAGACTCCCCTCAACCTGGGTGTAGGTAGTAGCTAAGCGCGCAATGGGCAGCAGCACGATCGGCAGAAGCATCGGCAGCGCCCACCAGCGATCTTTGTATTTTTTGTATAAAGTGAAAATAGTCATAGATGCCATAGTAAACCCGCTGATCCCGGGGGTAATTCAGACAGGCATCCAACCTGACACTGTTGCCGCGCATCGAATAACGATTACACGAAGGGAATAAAAGATTTTAATTAGCAACGGCGCGTGACATTTGACTTAAATCAAAAATATTAATATCGCTCAATTAGATTCACATTTTTTAACCACACTTTTGTGCTAATTATCAATGGCGTAAATAAGTTAATTATTATACATAACATTAAGTGAGTGAGTTGTTGACGCAATTTTACATTACGATTAATTGACCCCTGCCCGCCCGTATGCCTTAATGGCGTACCGCCCGCAGGGTATTATCAGGAAAACAACAGTGAGTCAGGCCACACGTATGCGAAGACGACATCGGTTTAACACTCGGATGACGCGTATCATACTGCTAATCAGCTTCTTCTTTTTCCTTGGCCGTTTCGTCTATTCCTCTATAGGTGCCTGGTATCACCATCAGGAGAAAAAACAGGCCCAGCAATCCAGCCTCTCTGTCGATTATGCCGGGCGTTCAACATCGACAATTAATTAATCGTTTGGTTTTTATTGGTTAATTTAATTATTCTGTTGTTTGTAATAAACGAATAATTTCGCTCATTCCTTTGCTCAGTATTTTGTCCTGACGCATAACAATAGCCAGCTGGCGCTGTAATACCGGCGTAAGCGATTGTACGCATAATCCCTGTCTGTCCTGCGCGCAGGCGACCGCCATGCGGGGAATAATGCTGTACCCCAGCCCGACACGAACCATACGCTTGATCGCTTCGATGCTGCCGGACTGCATCACCGGCTGCACCTCCACGCCGCTTGCCTGGAACCAGGCGTCGATGACCGTACGCGTACTGCTTCCCGTACTAAAGGCGATAAAGGGTCGATCCTGTAGATGCTCTGCGGTCAGCATGCCGAACTGCCTCTGCTCTTCCCCGGCGGCGATAAAGACAAACTCCTCATCCATCACCGGTGCGATCGAAAGCGCAGACCCGGCAGCCGGGAGTGTCACCAGCCCCAGATCGAGACGGTTCTCCTCGATAGCGCGAACAATCTCAAGGGTATTGCCGGTGGTGACGCCAACCCGCAGCAGGGGATGATCCTGACGCAGCTGCTGCAACAGGGGCGGCAGCAGATGGATGCAGGCCGTGGCGCCCATTCCGAGGGTAATGGTGCCGCTCACCTCATGGCTGAAGGCCCCTACCGCGCGTATCGCCTCATCCACCGCCTGCTCGATGCGCTCGCCGTGCGTAAGTAACGTGAGCCCCGCCGCGGTGGCTTTAATCCCCCGTCCGGTTCGCTCAATTAATCGCGCCTGCAGAAACTGCTCCAGCTGGCGAATCTGCAGGCTGACGGCCGGTTGTGAAAGTCCCAGCAGATCCGCCGCGGCGGAAAAACTGCCCCGCTGCACCACCAGACGAAAGGTCGCCAGCTGTCCCAGATTCAGCGTCGTCATCACAAAGTTTCTCTTATAGGAGCCATAAATGCACCGGCCTGCCAGGGTCCTGATGCAACCGATATGCTCAGCATAACGCCCTGATGGAATGAAAGATAATGAAAAACCCTGCCCTGCCCCGCGCCCTCTCCCTCACTGCCGGCTGTAACCAGCTTATCAACTGGGGGATCTCTTTTTATATGCCCGGCACTTTTGCCCGGGCGATGACGGCGGATACCGGCTGGTCGTCAGCGCAAATCTACTCGGGCCTGACGCTCGCCATGCTGGTGATGGCTGCCCTCTCGCCGTTTGTCGCCCGCTTACTGGCGCGGATCGGCGGCCAGCGTGTGGTGATGACCGGCTCCCTGCTGATCGCCATGAGTTGCCTGCTTATGGCTTACACGCACTCGCTTATTACCTGGTACAGCGCCTGGGTGTTAACTGGCATCGGTATGCGCCTGTCGCTGTACGACGCACTGTTTGCGGCGCTGGTGAATCTCTACGGTCAGCAGGCGCGGCGAACGATCTCCCGCGTGACGCTGGCGGGCGGGCTGGCCTCGGTGGTCTTCTGGCCGCTGGGAGAGGCACTGCTCATGGTCATGAACTGGCGTGAAGCGCTGCTGATCTATGCTCTGTTCGGCCTGCTGAGCGCCGCGTTAACCCTGTCGCTACCCAATCAAACTCACCCTCTAGCCAACAAACCCGCCGCCCCTGCCGGGGGAGAGGATCGGCGCAACGGCTGGCTGTACGCCACGTTTATCGCCCTCATCACCTTTGTCTCTAACGGCACCTCGACCCATCTGCCGGAATTTATCGCCAGCGTCTGGCTGCCGGTTGCCG
>NZ_JBBCPK010000021.1:0-53708 GCF_037150775.1 Leclercia sp. M50 | reverse complement strand
ACAGAGCCTGGAAAGGGATCTCCTGGGGGCTGTAAAAGCCGGCATGGAGCGTTTTGTCGCTGCTCTGGTTGTGCCAGTAGTCCCGATCGCTCCTGGTCCTTCAATATCACCATTCCGCTGGATGGTTCGCTTGCCAGCCGTTCAGTGAGCTACACCACCTCGTCGGATAATCGCGGCTATACCTCGCACCAGGTGTCGATGTATGGCTCGGTGCCGAAGAGCCCGAATCTTTACTACGCCGTGCAGCAGGGCTACGCCAGCCAGGGGCAGGGGAGTAACAGCGGCGCATCCCTCGACTACCACGGCGGCTATGGGCAGGCGCAGCTGGGTTACCGACACGATCGCGACAGCAGCCAGCTCACCTGGGGAGCGTCGGGCTCCATCGTTGCGCACCCGCATGGCATCACATTGGGGCAGAGTCTGGGGGACAGCTTTGCCATCGTGCGTGCGCCGGGGGCGGTCAACGTGGCTGTTCAGAACGGCAGCAACGTTCATACCGACTGGCGGGGCTACGCTGTGGTGCCTGCGCTGACGGCCTGGCACAAAAACGTCATTACCCTTGATACCGAATCGATGACCAGCGACACCGACGTCGAGCAGTTCGGCGCGACGGTGATCCCCGGCGGTGGGGCGGTGGTCGAGGCAAACTTCCGGACCCATATCGGCCATCGCGTGCTGTTTACCCTGCATGACCAGTCGGGGCCAGTGCCGTTTGGCGCCAGCGCCCAGCTGGCTGGCGATCGCAACGCCGCCACCGGCATGGTGGCCGACGGCGGAACGGTCTACCTGAGCGGTATTCCCGATACCGGCACCCTGGAGGTGAACTGGAATGACAAAGGGGAAGCCCACCGCTGCACGCTGCCTTTCCACATCGCCGCCGACCGGCCGGATGCGGTGAAGCGTATTGAGGCAGCCTGTTTATCACAATGAGGATATTAACCATGCGGTTAGTCTGTTTACTTTTGACGGTTGCCGGGCTGTTCAGCCCTGGCGTATGGGCGGCAGCCTGCAATGGCGATACCGGCCAGATGACCATCAACGTTCAGAACATCAAGTATCTCCCTTCGCTGCGTAACAACACCCAGATGACCAGCATTATGGCCGACAGCGGCAGCGGGTTTCGTTTTAGCTGCGATCAGGAGGCCCGGCAGGCCGGGGCAATAGCGGTGAAATATGAACAGGAGCGCACCGGGAATGAGACCTTTATCAATGGCCGAATGGTTTTTGAGTCGGCCATTCCGGGTATCGGCTATGCCCTGGGCTTCCAGTGTAGCGGCGGGCCGATCCACTACCTGGACGGCTCCGGTATGCATGAGACGCAGGTCTGTAACAGCAGCGAAAACCCCGCGCTGCTGCACCAGGAACATATCGTGGTGAAGGCGTTTATTACCTTCTTTAAAACCGGCGACGTCAGCCTCGTCAGCGGCAACCACACCAACGCTTCGCCGTTGGGGGCGGTCGGTAAACTCTATGTCGATATTCCCGGCTCAGGCACAACCGGCACGCCCATCAGCGCCGACCTGACGGCGATGAACGTGGATATCGGCGCGGTGGGCAGTTGTAATGTCACCACCCCGACTATTTTTGTCGATTTAGGCAAGGTTAACCGCGCCGATTTTAAAGGGGTGGGGCAGACGGCGGGGACGGCGAAGAGATTGACCATTCCGGTCTATTGTTCGCAGCCAGCGCAGATCAAAATTGGCTTTTTTGGCACGCCAGCCGCCACCGGCATCACCGATACGCTGGCCATTACCCCGTCGCCGTCGAGCGCCAGCGGCGTGGGGGTCAGGCTGAGCTACGGCAATAATGGCGCCAGTGCGCCGGTCGCGGGCACTGCCCTGCACATCAACGAGGCCGGAAACCTGCCGGGTCTGGGACAGGTGACCGCGACAAATGCCGCCAGCGCCCAGCCTTTCCACTTTGTTGCCCAGCTGGTACAGACTGACCCGACCGTGACGGCGGGGTGGGCAAACACCACTGCCACCTTTGCGCTGGAGTATAACTAGCCTTCTGCGAACGGGCATCGGTTAATGCGTGCCCGTTTTACATCTTCCCGTCAGGCCTGCAAAATAGCGCTCTCACTTTTCGCTAAAGATCATAACGATGAAAAAATCCCTGCTCTGTATGCTCCTCGTTTGCCTGTCTGGTTCCGCTCTCGCCGCCACCCCGGAGGAGGCGCAGGTCGCGGAGGCGGTGAACCCCACCATGACCGCGTTGATGCACGACCAGTCGATCCCAGGCATGGCCGTTGCGGTCATCTATAAGGGACAGACCTATTTCTTCACGCAAGGGCTGGCGGATGTCGCCGGGAAAAAGCCCGTCACCCGGCAAACCTTGTTTGAGCTGGGCTCGGTGAGCAAAACCTTTACCGGGGTGCTCGGCGGCGATGCGGTGGCGCGCGGGGAGATTGCCCTCAACGATCCGGCCAGCGAGTACTGGCCCGCGCTGTCAGGCAAGCAGTGGCAGGGCATCAGCCTCCTCCATCTGGCGACCTACACCGCAGGGGGACTCCCGCTCCAGGTGCCGGAGAACGTGACCGATGCCGCAGCGCTGCAAACGTACTATCAGACCTGGCAGCCAGCATGGACGCCGGGTTCTAAACGCCTCTACGCCAACGCCAGCATCGGCCTGTTCGGCGCCCTGGCGGTCAAGCCCTCAAAGATGAGTTTCGAGCAGGCGCTCACCCGCCGGGTGCTGGAACCGTTGAAGCTGAGCCACACCTGGGTAACCGTACCGGCAAGCGAACAAGCGAACTATGCCTGGGGCTACCGGGACGGTAAGGCCGTGCACGTCTCGCCTGGGATGCTTGATGCCGAAGCCTACGGGGTAAAAACCTCTATCGTGGATATGGCAGGCTGGCTACAGGCCAACCTGCAACCGGACAGCATTAAAGACGCCTCATTGAAGAAAGGGGTGGAGATTGCCCAGTCACGCTACTGGCAGGTAGGCGAGATGTATCAGGGGCTGGGCTGGGAGATGCTCAACTGGCCGGTCTCCTCCCGGACGCTGGAGCAGGGGGCGGATAATAAATATGCCCTGGCTGCCCACGATGCCACGGCTATCGCGCCTCCACAGCCGCCGGTGCAAGCCTCATGGGTACATAAAACCGGCTCGACCGGCGGATTTGGCAGCTACATCGCCTTTATCCCGGAGAAGAACCTCGGCATTGTGATGCTGGCAAATAAAAGTTACCCCAACAGCGAGCGGGTCAAGGCTGCGTACCGCATTCTTGCAGCATTGCAGTAAGGTTTATGCCCTGAAAGGCCCGGCAAGCGTAGCGCTGCCGGGCCTGTAAAGTGGCAGAAACAAACTTCAACAGGTAAACGCCATCTCCTTTGCCAGCAGGAACGGACGCAGATAACCCACGGTATTCGACAGCGGGATCACCTCATCCGCCAGATTGATGTTTAACACCTCGCGAATGTACGCCCGGCGGCTGGCAATCCGCGCCCACAGTTCCGGGTACGCCGCCTGAATCTTCTCCTGCAAGGCCTGGTCCGCCAGAGCGACGCTCTCCTCAGCGCTCACGCCGGTATAGCCGGAAACAGAGGGGATGATATCGAGTTGCAGGATCATGCCGCTTTTTAGCGTCTCGGCAGAGCCCGGGTAAATGGGGGAGGACATCCACTCCTCGTCGGCGCTAAGGTGCCCGGGATTAAGATGCCAGCCATACTGCGCTTTATTAAGCACCTGTTCGATATGGGCATACAGCCCGCCGCCCGGCATGCCGATTTTAATCTGCTCAAGCCAGCTGGCGATGGCGGCAAAATAGGGTTTCGCCACCCGATCCAGATAATCTTTCTGGCCGTCCGGCAGCTCGCTCTCGTCAGCAATCACAAACCCGGTCCGGCTGGACAGCCCACCCTTAAACCCGGTGGTCAGCGACAGCGGCTGCCCGCGCACCAGCTTTTTATAGGTGGGGTAGAAGTTTGCCTTCTCAAAGCGCTGCCCGGCGGCGGCAATGGTCACCACCGTCTGATACTGCCCCTCTGCCGCCAGCCGTGCCCCCAGCTCGGTTTCGCGGATCCCCGGCTCCACTGCGTCCATGGCGTTCAGGATGCAAGTCGAGGCCAGGTTCGCGCCATATTCATAATGCGCGATTTCATTCTCGTTGTTGGTGATGCGGGCGCCGTTTTCGCCGCCGATAAACAGGTGTGTGGCGTTCTCAAGCGACGCATCGGTGCTGTTTTTCAGCGCCTCGACGATAAAATAAGGGAGATCGAAAAGCTGCCTGTTATCCGCTCCGGCTGCGGTAAACATCTTCCAGCCCACCACCCCGATTCGGTCATGCGCATGCAGACCCGCTTCGCGAAACAGCGACTCCAGCGAGGTTTCATTATCCATCGGCTGATTGGGCAGCGAGAAAAACGGGCAGTGTCTGAGGGTAACCGGAATGCGAGAATGGCGGGCCATCTTGAGATTTTCATTGCCGAGGATCGCCGTCGCCGCGCCGCTCTTTTCCAGAATCAGCAGACCCTCCTCAAAGCGCGGCACAAACCCGGTCAGATACTCAAAGTTGCTGCCATGCTCTTTGTCGGCATAGATCACCAGGGCATCATAGCCCGCCTCGTTGATGCGGGCCAGCACCCTGTTTTTGCGCTCAAGCAGGGTGGCATCGGTAAGCAATACCGGAGCCACATCGGTGAAAGTACGCGGAGCAGGAATAGTCTGCAGCTGGATCATGATTTCTCTCGTCATCAGAAGGCGGGTCAGGCGCTTTTTTGCGCATGAACCCGCACGGTGGAGGCAGGCGCGTTCATCAGCTTATTTGCCGGACGCACCGGGCGGCGCACCAGCTCCCCCTGGCAGTTAGGGCAGCGATGATTAAGGTGGGTGTCGGCGCAGGTCGCGCAGAAGGTGCACTCAAAGGAGCAGATCCGCGCGTCCAGATCATCAGGAGGCAGGTCACGATCGCACCATTCGCAGTTCGGGCGGAGTTCAAGCATGGTTCTTATCCTGTTGGGTTAGTGGCCTTTTTTACTATGCCAGAGAGTAAAAAAAGCCGCGACAGCATAATAGTAACGTGACGCGGGGAGCGTTAACTCCCCTGTTGCACGCTTCTGAAATCGTCAGGGGTATCGATATCAACAATAATTTCCGGGCGATCGAGGGCCACGCACTGGTGTTTGCCCTCCATCAGGGCCTGGCGCATGCTGCGGATAGCCGGACGGGAGATCGCCTGTTGCAGGCTGGCGCGATCAATCAAAACAGGGTGGCCGGGCGTACCGTGATAGTGCGGCAGGATCGCCCCCCCGGTGCGTAATGCCCAAAGTTGGCGGTAAATCTCCCCGTCCAGGCAGGGCAGATCGCCGGGGGTAATAAAACAGTAATCCGTGCTCACCGCCCGGGCACCGGTTATCACCGAACTGACCAGTCCGTTTTCATAATCGGGATTATGAACCAGGGTGACATTTTCCCGGTGCTGATATCGCGCCTGTAGCTCCTGGGCGCGAAAACCGGTGACGAGAATAATGCGCGAGCAAAACTGCAGGGCGTTGTTGATACTGGCATCCAGAAGGGTTCCCTCGCGCCAGGGTAACATCATTTTCCACGTCCCCATGCGGGAGGAGAGTCCTGCGGCAGTAATAATACAGTCGACCGGCATTGTCTTATCCCTTTATCAACGTGAGAGAAGGTAAAGAGAAAATATACCGCAAATTTCGGGATTTAACGCGCTGACCGTCGCCTGCTAAAACGCCCCTCTGAGCCAGAGGGGCGATCCGCGCAACCCTCAGCGCGTCAGGTAGCGGGGGGCGGGTTCGCCGGTGCGGGCGCTGGCAAACAGCGCCAGGCGCGCCTCTTCGTAGCGCGTCCACAGGGCTTCATCGTGCATCGGCGGGATAGTGATCAGCTCACCCTGGTCGGGCCCCGCCAGCGCCGCATCCACCATATTGTCGGTGGTCATCACCGACCCGGCGGGCAGATCGTCGGCGCTGATGCCGGACAGCTCCCAAATCTCCGTGGCCGTGGCTGCGGGCAATACCGCCTGGATACGCACCTGGCTGTCGGCAAACTCCTCCTGTAATCCGCGCGTAAAATTCAGCACCCAGGCTTTGGTGGCGCTGTACAGCGCGCTGCCCGCCCGGGCATGGATCGACAGTACCGAGGCGATATTAATCAGGGTACCGCGGTTGTTTTGCGCCAGACGCGGCAGCAGGGCATAAGTGAGACGCATCAGCGCCGTGGTGTTGAGCATATTGATCGCCTGATGCTGCGCCACATCTCCCGCGAGGAACGGCGCCATCTGCGCAGTACCGGCATTGTTGATCAGGGTGTCGATAGCGGCGTTGTTGCGCAACATCTCTTCCACGGCGCGGATCCCGCTTTTATCGGTAAGATCCGCCGTCAGGGGGGGGACCTTTACGCCATAGCGCTGCCTGAGCTGTTCCGCCAGCGCCAGCAGACGCGCCTCCCGGCGGGCCACCAGCACCAGATCGTAACCGCGAGCGGCGAGACGGTCGGCGTAGACCGCGCCAATGCCGGAAGATGCGCCTGTAATTAAAGCTGTTGAACGTTGCGTAGTCATTGTCGTACCTCGTAATGGGAGATAGTGGTTTTAATATGAAACTAAATAAACTGTGCGCCATTTGGTTTTATTATGCAACCAAGTCAGCGAATTTTTTTGATCCCTGCGTTGGGCGGTGGAGATGCGCGTCCGCAAAAGTGCGGTTTTACAGTAAAGTAAATAGACAAACTCACGATCCCACCGTCGGTCCGGAACGGTCTCTCTCAGGAAGGGTATGAAAAAGCTGTTGCTGGTTCTCTTTGTATTAACTGCATTTGCAGCGAACTCCATTCTTTGCCGCGTTGCCCTGAAGAACGGCCATGCCGATCCTGAAATCTTCAGCATGCTGAGATTACTGGGGGGAGCGGCAGTGCTGTTTGTCTGGCATCTGGCGCGGGGAAGGCTGCAAGAGATACGCTGGAAAATTATCGACGCCCTGCTGTTGTGCGCCTATGTCCTGTTTTTCTCGCTGGCGTATGTTCAGCTCAATACGGCGACAGGCGCATTGCTGCTGTTTGGCGCAGTCCAGGTCTGTATGATCGGCTGGAGCGTGGTAAAAGGCGAGAGACTGAGCGGCTATAAGGCCTGCGGGATCCTCATTGCCGTAGGGGGCATTATTACATTGCTGCTTCCTGGGGCGACCGCACCTCCGCTTGCGGCGGCCATTACGATGGTAGCCTCTGGCTTCGCGTGGGGCGCCTATTCGCTGCGCGGCAAAAATATCCAGGCTGCGGCGGGAACAACGAGCGGTAATTTCATCCTCAGCCTGCCGGTTATTCTCCTCCTGAGCCTGGTACGACAGGCGCCAGTCCATATTGACGCCAGCGGCATTACCCTGGCCCTGCTTTCCGGCGGGCTGGCATCTGGCGTTGCCTACGTGCTCTGGTATGCCCTGGTCACCACGCTCTCTTCAGCAACCGCCAGCACCCTGCAGCTGAGCGTTCCGTGTATCGCGGCGGCAGGCGGCGTGTTATTTCTTGGTGAGGTACCGGATCTGCGGATGTTGCTTTGCACGCTGGCGGTGCTGGCCGGAATAGCACTGGTTATCGCCGCTGATAACAAGAAGCGGCAGCAGCCGGAAAAAAACGGTTTCTGAACGGGAAGGAGGTCATCATTCTCCCGCTGTCATCTCGCTTCTACTGAGCAGAGATAAAAAATAAAACCTTTATATTCTTGTGTGTTTAATTGCATTATATAAGTGGGTAGATTATTTTTTGTACAGATTCAATAAAATTTGCTCTAAATGAAATAAATGTACAGACTTTAGTTAATCATTTTTATAAGAAGGAAAATTTAACTTATTGATTTTAATGATTTATTGTATAAACGGTTTTGTTGCTGCAATAATAGGCAAGGAGCATATATTAATAGCACGTTAACTAAATTATAATTCTTTCATATCCGGCAGATAGGTGAGGTTAGTATGCGGTTTATTGTCATGTTCTTAAGCGTTGTGGTTGCCACCCATGCCTGGGCAGGTGAACTGCCCAAACCCGCCGGTAAAGCCCTTTTAACCCTGTCCGGTAATATACAAAATACAAACGAAGACGGGAAAGCCGTTTTCGATGTCGCCAGCCTTGAGAAACTTGGGATGGTCAGTTTCCAGACTACTTCACCCTGGTATAATGGGCGCACAACCTTTACGGGCGTGCCGCTGCAAAAGCTTATGGATTACGTTGGGGCAAAAGGCACCGTTGCTAAGGTCATTGCGCTCAATGACTACACCACCGTTATCCCGCTCAGTGATTTTAAAAAATACAACGTTATCCTTGCCTTGAAAGTCAACGGTGAATACATGCGTATCCGTGACAAAGGCCCGTTATTCATTGTGTATCCCTATGACAGTCTGCACGAACTGAATAATCAAATTTATTATTCACGATCGGCATGGCAGGTCAGCAAAATGAATATTGAGTAGGAGTTCAGAAGCGCAACATGAACAGGATACTGGCGGGCATCATTTTTTTCCTTTTTATCTCTACGGGATATATCTCTTTCCTTGTGCACGAGAGGCAACAAGAGTTACAAAAACTGACGCACTATACGGACTCATGGTCTGCAGCTCAGCTGGTATCAGAATTTTATCGATTCGAATCAACGCTCGGTATTTACGCCAACGGTATTGACGCTTTGACGATTGACGACGTGCGCCTGCGTCTTGACATTATGCTCAGCCAGAGCGGTTTAATGAAAGAGGGTGATTTGGGGCGCTATATTGCCAGCAATAAAGCGCACCATGAACTGGCGGTAAATATAGAAAATATTCTCAAAGATCTGGACGCTAACCTTGAGAAAATGGACCGTCCAGCGCTCCAGACCTACCTGATTAAAATGCACCTGCTTGATGCCCCCTTAAGCCGCCTGTCATCCAGTGCGTTAGACAATGATATTAACTCGATCAATAAAGCTAATCTCAAAATACAAACGTTATATTATATTTATTCAGCGGCTTCTCTACTGTTAATCATTTTGAGTGCCATTCTTGGCGTGCTGATATTCTTCCAGAACAGAAATATTCTGACGGCGCATCTTCAGGTCAAAAGCCTTGCTGAAGAGCTGCAAAAATCTAAGGAGAAACTGCAAATCCAGAATACACAGCTGGAATATGACGTTTACCATGACTCGTTGACAGGCATGAATAACCGCCAGTTTTTCTGGGAAAATATAAAGAAAATCATTCAGGTGGCGGAAAAAAATAATGAATCTGTGACCGTCATGCTGTTTGATCTGGACCGCTTCAGGGAGATCAATGATACCTACGGTCATGATGTTGGCGATATGCTGCTGCGCCAGATCTCCGAACGCCTGATTGCCATGAGCCTGACGACCGATACCCTTTATCGCTTAGGCGGGGATGAGTTTGCCTTTCTCTCGAGCGGTTTGACAGAGAGTAGCGCCGTTTCGCGCGCGCAAAAAATATGTGCTTCTATCAACCAGCCGTACACCATTTATAACACCATCATTAATATCGCCACCTGTGTCGGCATTGTTATCTCGGACACGGAGCGCCGCTCCGACTTTCTCTATAAATTTGCCGATCTGGCCCTGTATGAAGCCAAAAAAGAGGGCCCCGGACAGATAAAAGTCTTCCGGCCAATCATGTTACAAAAGCTGCAGGAGAGCAGAACCCTTGAGCACGATCTGGCGATGGCCTTAGCGAATAAAGAATTCGTGGTTTATTATCAGCCCATTGTCGATTCGTTCAGCCGGGAAATTTACAGCTATGAAGCCCTTGTTCGCTGGGTGCATCCATTAAAGGGGCTTCTGTCGCCGGACAGCTTTATTCCCGTTGCGGAAAAGACAGGCATGATTAATGAGCTGGGAAGGTCGGTGCTTGAACTCGCCTGCCGGGAAGCGGCGACCTGGGCGGTTCCGGCAAAAATCTCGGTGAATGTTTCGCCTATCCAGCTCAGCAGCAAAGCCTTTGCCGGCATCGTGCTCTCCTTTCTCGAAGAGACAGGGCTTGCGGCCGATCGTCTGGAGCTGGAGGTGACGGATTCCTCTCTCTTTACCGATAACGATACTCCGCTCAATACCCTCAACACGCTCAGAGCCCGTGGCGTGCAAATCTCCATTGATGATTTTGGTACGGGGTATTCTTCCCTTTCGCGGCTGAGCAAGCTCGCCTTCGATAAAATTAAAATCGATAAATCCTTTGTCCATTCGATCTCTGACCAGGACGATGCCCTGACCATCATCAAACTGATTACCGGGATGGCGAAGTCCCTTAATATGAAGGCGGTTGCCGAAGGGGTCGAAACGCAGGAACAGCTGGAAAGTCTCCAGGCGCTGGGTTGCGATCTTGCCCAGGGTTATCTGTTTGGTAAACCGCAGCCGGGAATCGATGGCAGGATCCGCAACGGATAAATCGCGTGGCCGGATGAAGGTGTGGTGAAAAAAGAAAAAAACATAAATGCCCGTCAGGGCATTTATGTGTTAAAAAGCGATTAATGGAAGAACAGTGCAATCAGGATAATGATTGGAATAGGTACGCCTAAAAAGAAGAGTAATAGTGAGCGCATTTTAAACCTCCTGCTTAATTAAGAATTATAAATCACGTTGACGACCACCGAAGGTCGCACACAGGCTGGCAACGAAAGCACCGGCCAGTAGCGCAATAAATGTCCAGAGCATCAGATAGCTTGTGGTTTTACGTGCGGCATCAGCAGCTTGCTGCGCTTTCTCCTTCGTTTCTTTCAATTTAGCCTGGGCTTTGTCATAGGTGGTTTGTACACGCTGTTCAGCTTCTTGCTGACTGATACCGGTCTTTTGTGCAATCAGCTGGGCGACATACTGACGATCTTCCGGCGGTAAGGTACCGGTGGTAATGCTGTTGGCAAAAATACCGGTCACTTCACTTACCTGCGCAGGCGTTAATGGCTCAGCAGGTGCGGCTGGCGTGGCGGGAGCAGGTGCAGCGGTTGGATCAGCAGGATCGGTAGCACCGTTTGCCGGTGTGGCAGGGTTACTGGCCCTGAACATCGAATTCACAAAATAGTCCATGGATGAACCCGGCGCCTCAGACGCACTGTTCGCCATACCCGCCGCGCCAGCTGCTGTGGCTGTCGCAGCCCCGCCGGCAACGGTACCCACGACTTTAGCGCCGCCACCAATAAGGGCGCCCACGGTGCTTGTAAACAGCGCCGCAGAAACCAGTGCAGCGACAGCCCAGGTTAAAAACCCGTGGGCAGTATCGCGGAAGTAGACTTCATCGGTACGGGTATCGACCCATTTGGTGCGCAGTCGCCCGGCTAAATAGCCGCCCATGCCAGACGCCACGATTTGCGTGAACGTCAGCCAGGCGATGGCAGCAATGCCCACCGTGCCGGCGTCGAGCCCGCGGTTTTCCCAGGGTGAAATCGTTGTCAGGCCCAGCCCGGTACCCAGCATCAGCAAAATTAACGACAGGGATGCCGCTGCCGCTGCGCCGGCAAAGATGGCGCCCCATGATACGGCACTGCTGTTCGTCGTGGGCAGGGGCAGCCGCGAATCGGGATAGGTTGTGTTAACCGTGGCGTGTTCATGAATGTGAGTCATAGCTGTTGTCCTTTAATTAATCTTTGCGTTCGGAACCAGGAACTGATTGAAAAACAGGAAACATTATCAACGTGAACGTTTAAGCCCTTCAGGGACCGGATGATGTCATTTATAACGAGGAAGGCTGTAAAACTGACCGAAATAAAAAACAAAAATCAACGATCTAAGAATAGTTGATAATTTTGCGCCGGACGGCTTTTCAGCTTTAAAAATCCGTTACCGCTTCGGATAACGGATTTTATAATAAGTCTTGTCGTCGTCAGGCGCGTCAAAATAAAGGCAACAGAATTAGGCTACGCCGGTACCGCCGTCAGAGCACCAGACCTGACCGGAAGCATAGGAACACTCTTCAGATGCCAGCAGAACATAGAGCGGCGCAATCTCCACGGGCTGACCCGGTCTGCCCAGCGGCGTATCTGCCCCGAACTGCTGCACCTTCTCCTGCGGCTGACCACCGCTTGACTGCAACGGCGTCCAGTAAGGGCCCGGCGCCACGGCATTCACGCGGATCCCTTTCGGCCCAAGCTGTTTTGCCAGTGATTTGGTAAACGCCACGTTACAGGCTTTAGTCTGGGCGTAATCGAGCAGGATTTCGCTGGGCTTAAAGGCCTGAACCGAAGAGGTATTGATAATCACCGCGCCTTCCGTCAGGTGACGCAGGGCGGCGCGGGTGATCCAGAAGGGGGCATAAACGTTGGTTTTGAAGGTCGCGTCGAAAGCGGCGGTGGTCAGATCTTCAATGGATTCGCAGAACTGCTGTCTACCCGCATTGTTGACAAGAATATCGAGCCCGCCGAGCTCCGTCACGGCGCGCTCAACCAGTGTCTCACAGAACGACTCCACCCGAATATCACCCGGGATCGCGACGGCTTTGCGTCCTTCCGCCTGAATCAGGGCAATAACGGCTGCCGCATCGGACTCCTCTTCCGGCAGATAGCCTATGGCCACGTCTGCCCCTTCACGGGCGTAGGCAATCGCCACCGCGCGACCAATCCCGGAATCGCCGCCGGTAATCAGCGCTTTTTTACCAGAAAGTCTGCCCGAGCCGGTATAACTCGTCTCGCCATGATCGGGGATTGGCTTCATCTCTGACGCCAGTCCGGGCATTTGCTGCGGCTGTTCCACAAACGGGGGTTGTGGGTAGTTTTTTGAAGTGGTGTTTCCTGATGTCATCCCGACCTCCTTTATCAATGAATTTAAAGCGTAGCCACTGTGACGGAACGCACCTTTCTGGAAGGGATAATTCAGATTATTCTTCTTCTGGATATATTTTTGATTTTATCTTCACTTTGTAAGGCTATTAAACACGCGCCCCCTTTTTTGGCTGCAAGCATGAGGGCGGATGAGATTATTTCTGCGGTTGTTTACGGGTAATACCGGAAATGAAGCGTCTGAGATGTTTTTTGGGTGAGCGCCTGCGTGTGGCGTTGGTTTTTGCCGGATCGACTACGACCTTATTCGCTTCCGGGAGGATCGGCTTTTGGCTGCCCGAGCGATATTGCCAGAGGGCGCCTGAATCGCCATGAATAAACAACGCGCATGACAGGAGGAGGGGAAATAAGATCTTCTTCATCGTCTTTAGCCTCTCTCCTGAACGAGCATGTAAGCAGGGCAGAGTTTCCGGCGATCCTCTGCCCGCTGTGCTACGTTATTTCTCTATCATCTGGATAATCTGATCCCGGTTGATCGCATGTTCATTTCCCGCGATATCTTCATAAGTAATGAGGCCATTATCATCATCAACTTCGGGTTTGCCGTGAGTAATAATCATCTCACCATTTTTCTTCTGTAAAACATAATCGCTTGAACATCCGGCGACGGTGAGGCTCAATAGCACCAGGCTAATGACAGCCACAACTTTCTTCATTACAACTCCTTATTTACTCAAGCCTGTCACAGGCACAATGATGCCGCACGCTAGTTAATTTGCGTCAGAAGCAGTGCAGCATAAATCACGAACATGAAAAAGAGCGTACCGATAACGACGCGGCGTTCGAAAACCAAACTATTTTTTTCAGAACTCTTCTCTGGTTTATTTAACATGATTACCTCTTTTCGTTAGCCCACCATTACCCTTGAAACCCTTACCGGTAGGTTATATTTGTGGGTATGTTGTAAGAAGTTTTCTACTTGTGCAGCAGAGTCGTTCCATTCGTAGGCCTTATTAAGTAAGGCATATTTCCCGGTGCCAAAACAATGGTAGGGAAGTAATTCGATAAATTTGAACGCAGGGCGGTGCCAGGTCAGGGAATGTATCAGCATGAACAATTTTTCAACCTGTTCGGGGCTATCGTTAAAGTCTGGAATAACGGGGATACGGATAACGATCTGTCGATCTCCCTGCAATAATCTTTCAAGGTTACGCAGGATGATCTTATTACTCACCCCGGTATAGCGTTTATGCTGCTCGTCATCGGCGCTTTTCAGGTCAAAGAGAATCAGATCGCAAACCGATGCGATCTGTTTAACGGCGCGCCACGGGGCGTACCCGGCGGTTTCAATTGCCGTGTGAATATCCTCTGCGCTAATTTTTTGCATGAGTTGTCTGGCAAACTCGGGCTGAGTGCACACTTCACCCCCGCTGAGGGTGATGCCGCCCCCAGATTGACGAAACCAGGTTTCATCCGCCATGACGCGGTTAAAAACGGCCTCTGAGGTCAGTTTTTCCCCTGTCACATTAAGTGCACCAGCCGGGCAGCACTCTTCGCATCGCCTGCAACCCTGACACTGACGCGAGCGATCAAGCGTGTGCACACCGTCCACCCAACGATGTACGCCGGCCGGGCAGTGCAGGGCACATTTTCCACAGTGAAGGCAGCGCTCAGCATGCCAGAAGATCTCGCAGCCAGGGTTGAGCCCTTCCGGGTTGGCGCACCAGCGGCAGCGCATCTGGCAGCCTTTCAGAAACACAACGCTGCGAATACCCGGTCCGTCATGCAGCGAAAACCGCTGAATATGTGTTATCCAGCCGGATGCCGGCTCAGAAGCGACGTTGAGTGGTTCGGCTGATGATCTCATCCTGCACCTCTTTACTTAATTCAACGAAAAAGGCGCTGTATCCTGCGACACGGATCATCAGGTTGCGGTACTCCGCCGGGTTTTGCTGCGCCTTCAGCAGCGTTTCATCATCCAGGTAGCTGAACTGCAACTGGGCATTTCCCAGGATACTGGCTGTCCGCAGCAGATGGATAAGGCTGTTTTGCCCTTCCGGCGTTTCCAGCATGCCGTACATAAGCTTGATGTTATGGACCATGCCGATATCCATCTCTTCAACATTGATTCGGCTGACCGAGTTGATGATCGCGGTGGGGCCCAGATAATCTGTCTGCTGGGCAGGGCTTATTCCATCCGCCAGCGGCTTGCCCGCAAGGCGACCGGATGGAAGGGCGCCGGTTATTAGCCCGAACGGCGTATTGTTCGAGATGGAGAGCGTGCCGAATGCAAAAGGTGCATACAGCATCCGATACTGACGATGCTCCTTTTCCAGAAAGTGCACGCTTTCACGGGCCATCTCATCCACGTCGGCAATGTCGTTACCGTATTTCGGCACCCGCAGGCATGCAGTAAGGAGCGCCTCATAACCGACAAAATTATGGTCGAGCGCGTCAACAAGCTCTTGCAGCGTGAAGCGGGAGGTTTCAAATACCAGCCTCCTGATGACCATCAGAGAGTTCACGAAGTCGGCAAGCCCCGTCCAGATAAGACCCGGCCCCGCATTCAGAAACGCGCCGCCCTGGGTGACATCCTTCGCGGTGGTCATACAGCCCTCGATGAGGCTCGACATCAGCGGTTTTCTGGCATGATCCGCATGCAGTTTTTGTACGATGAGCGTGACCTGCGCGGCCTTTCTGACCATAGCGGATAACTGGGCCATAACCGCACGTTTGACATCTTCATAGCAGTGGAACTGCGACACCTCGCCGGTGCGGGGGCCTGTCTGCTTCCCGGCGCGCGAGCGGCCGTTATGCAGCGCCATCTCGATCGCTGCGGTGAAGGTGGTATAACCCACCGAGGTCCACTGGTACATTTTCCCCGCTTTCTGTGGCTCGATGCAGCCCATCAGACAGTAGTCCCGGGCATCTTCATAGCTGAACCCTTTATGCAGCATCATGCGAATATGCGCATCGTCGAAATGGCACGCCGGAAACCCCATTCCGCCGCGCACCACATCCACCACCTTACGCATAAAGGACTGCGGCGACTGATTGTGAATTCGCACGGCCAGGCCCGGTTGATAAATTTTTAATCGCGCGGAGCAGTCCATAATGAGCAGCGTGAGCGGATTGGTGGCATCGCCGCCTTCACGCTTCTGCCCGCCGACCACGAGGTTGATAAAGGGCTGATACCCGGCGAAGTACATCGCCGTCGATTCGCTGCAAATCCACAGGGTTTCCGCCATCTTAATCAGCCAGCAGCAAAGCAGCTCTTCAGCCTGGGCATGCGTTAAGGTTCCGTCCCTGAGATCGCGCTCCAGCAACGGCCAGAGATATTGATCGACGCGGCCAAGGGAGATCCCGGTCTGATTCTCTTCCAGCATAAACAGCGAATGCACGAACCAGATAGCCTGCAGGGCATCGTAAAAATGCTGCGGAGGATGTTCAGGGACACGCTCGCAAATCGTGGCAATCTGTAGCAGTTCTTCCCGGCGAAGGGGGCGGGTCTCGGCCCCGGCCAGCTGGCGCAGATAACGCGCATAGCGCCGGGTGTAAGCCATCACGCCGTCACAGGCGTGCTGCACGGCGGTATAAAAATTAAACGCCTCGATGCCGTCGGAGGTGGCGGGATCGAGGGCGGCCAGGTGCGCGGCTGCCTCATCCCGTATTCCCTTTATCCCTTTGGTCAGCAGAATATTGTCGTAGCCCGGGCAAGCGTCACCGCCGCCGTTTTGGGTTTTAATCGTGACGTCGCATATCGCATCGTCATGACACCACTCCCACAGCCCGACGGTTTTTAGCTGCGTCTCCGCCATCTCATCCAGAGAGCGGCCTTGCCAGTAAGGAAATACCTCTTCCCGCAGGAGACGTTTCGTCTCGTCGTCAATCTGGTAGGGATCCTGGGCCCGGAAAGGGAGGTTATCCAGCTCGTCGGCCACCCAGCGCCAGCTTATTTCCGGCGAAACTTCACCCCCGCGCGCGCCGCCCGCAGGGTGGCTGACGATAAGCTCGTTTTCGGCGACATATAAAGGCGCGTTCTCGCAGGCATGACGAAACGCTAACGCCCTGAGCAGAATATTATCCATTCCCGGATTGGCCTGATAAACCCGGGTGACGCTAAGGGCACGATGGGCAGAAATAAAGGGCTTCGCCTGTAAAAAGGCGTCGCGCAGCCGTTCCACACGCGATGGAAGGGGTTTGCTATTCATACTGTCGATCCTTTAAAACGCAATCACGATGAGTCCGGCGACGATACAGCCGATCCCCACCTTTTCCAGGGCGCTGCTGCGCAGTTGATAAAAGATGCTGCTCAGGAGTGAAATCATCACAATGCCGGTTCCTGACCAGGCCGCATAGGCGACAACCGGTGAAATCCAGCCCATCAGCATCGACAGGGCAAAAAAGGCTGTCGCGTAACAGATCAGGCAGAGAACCGTTATCAGCGTATTTTTGAATGTATTGGTTTGCGGCAGCATTAAGGTGGCAATCACTTCCATTGAGACGGAAATAAAAAGCCAGAAAAAGCCAAATAAAATATTCACCATTTAAAACCACACTGTTATCTTTTTTGTTTGATAGCAAGGTTGAGAATTAATGTGCCAATAATAACCATGCACACACCTATCCACGAATCCTGTGTCAGGGTGAAATCAAAGTAACGGGTTTGTATAAAGGTAATACTAATGATCCCGACCGCAGACCAGATAGCATAGGCCACACCTATATGAATCCTCCTCAGGGCGAGAGATAAAAAATAGTAGCTAACGCCATAACAGATAATGGCCAGCACGCCAGCGGAGATAATTTTAAAACTGTCAGAAAGCGATAATAATGTTGTCGCGACGATTTCAATGGATACGGCAGCAATAAGCGCAGTAACGCATCTGGTTAAAGTCATTGGATTATCCTTGGTTATAAGTCACCAATAGTGTTTGTTTGGTTCAGGTAACAGGAAGCCGGGCAGAATTTAATCCGCTTATTCTATTCTCGGTGAATTAAATAAATACTTTTAAATAGCTCTGTTTAAATAATAAATATCCCCTCAATGACCAGACAGGCCTCGCCCGTAAGCGCCACGCGGCCCGTATCGTTAATATGGCAGATCAACTCTCCTTTACGGCTGCCGCCCTGTTGCGCATGGAGCGTTTTTTTCGCCAGCTTGTCGCTCCACAGCGGGGCCAGAAAGGTATGCGCCGAGCCGGTAACGGGATCTTCATTGACGCCCACCTGGGGCCCAAACCAGCGGGAGCGAAAATCAAACTGACAAGAAGGCGCCGTCACGACCACGCCGCGGGTGTTGAATTTCGCCAGGGCGGTGAAATCTGGCGTTAAGCCGTCGAGTTGCGCTTCGTCATCCATGACCACGATCAGATCGGAGGCCTGCCAGATTTCAGTCGCCCCGGCAACGATGCCAAGTGCTGACAAAAGCCCGTCCGGGGCCGCAATCCTGCGGGGGGTGACGAGGGGAAAATCCATCGTGAACTTTCCGTTATCAGAGGTAACGGTCAGCTCACCGCTGCGGGTGGAAAAACGAACCGTCTTGCCCGACTCTTCATGGCGCAGAAGCACGCTGGCTGCGGCAAGCGTCGCATGACCGCAAAGGTCGACTTCAACGGCAGGGGTAAACCAGCGAAGGGCGTAATCGTGACCCTGCTTAACAACAAACGCCGTTTCGGAGAGATTATTCTCGCTGGCTATACGCTGTAACAGCGCATCCTCCGGCCACGCTTCCAGCAGACAAACCGCTGCGGGATTACCCGTAAACGGCCCCTGAGAGAAAGCATCCACCTGGTAAAAAGGAATGCGTTGCGGATAACTATTTTTCATTCATCACCTCAAGATCGTTATAAACCGTATAACGTGTCACACCCAGCGCCTGGGCCGCATGTTGCACGCCCCCCCTCATTTTAAAAATGCCTTTATCGCGCATCTCCGCAACGATTTTAAGGCGTTGCGTTTTCTGAATTTTCTTTCCGGTAACGGTATGTTTTTCAATAATTTCCTGAATTGATTGCTCAACAAGGCCACCCAGGTTGAGATCGGCTCCATCCGTTTCGGCAGGCGCGGTGGCCATGATGATGTCGAGACTTTTGCGAATGTGTTCATACGGCGAGGTGTCGACATTAATGCAGAAAGCCATCAGCGGATGGCCGTCATCGCTGTAGTAGATGGTGGAGGCGCTGTTGAGGATCTTCTCCGAGGCGGTCACAGTTTTATAATCTTTAACCGTCAAGGACTTACGTCCCTCGTTTTTACCGAGCAACAGGGCAAATCCCTTATCTTTCTCGGGGCCAGATAACAGGTGGTCGCCTTTACGTCTGCCGCTGACATGCCCGTTAATGATTTTGACGATCGAGCATTCGGGCGTGGTGAGATTGTGTAAAACGGCTTCCTGATTGGCGGAGAGCGTACCCGCCAGCGCCTCCATGGCGGCTTCCAGTGGCCCGGAAATTAGCTCAATCTGTTCTGCATATTCTGACTTCATCATTTTTCCTTCGTCTGGGTCATTGTCAGGGCCACGAGTTTACCATTTGCCACCCGAACCTTCGCCTCTGTAGGGGAGAATGGGCTGGCAGTCTTAAATTATACTCATAATGTTTAATTATCAACAAAAAGTTGATTTGTGGTTTTTGCAGGGGTAAATTCACCGTCACTGATGGCGGGCTTCTTTACCGGGAGCCTCTGAAAAGTGGGAACTATTATGAAAATCATTGGACTGATAGCGTTAGCGGGTATCCTGACGGCGTGCAGTGTTATCCATCCCTTTGGTGATGCGACGGTGTATCAGGTCTATTCGGTCTCTTCTCACCCGGGGCTGGTGGGACGCTACCACTGTATGCGGGATGCCTTGTCGGCAGAGGGCTATGGCGTTGAGGTGATTTATCCTGAGGCGGATACCCCTAACTTTTTTGATATCAGCAAAGCGCAGCAGCGGATCGCTCAGGTAGATATGTATCATGTGCGCGGGTCAGAAGAGATCAGTATCACGCTCATTGCCGGGGCAAAAACAGATCTCCGTACCCTGGATGGCATCATGCAACCCTGTATAAGGCGGTAACAGGCTGAGGGGAAACGCTAATAATGATGGGGCAATATGTTAGGATAAATAATCAGGCGCTAATAAGAGAGAGGGAGAGGCATGATAAGAAAAAACAGGATCGTTGTGGAATATTCATTATCAGCCCTGGAGCGTACTAAAGCGGGCAAGCTCATCAACGATCATAAAAAAGAACACCTCAAACCTTACGGTTCTCTTTTTCTCATTCATAAGGCTGCGGTCTCTGTTTTAGCGGTGGCGGCCTTATTTAATTTTATCACCCTGTTGCAGTTAAGCCTGCAAACCGCCCCCGACGGTGATTTTCTCGCCAGAGCAAAAATGTTCAGTATCGCGCTGCTCGTGCTGTTTGGCGTCGCGTTGGCGCTGTTCAAACTCTATGATGTAGTTATGAATAAGGTCATGCAAAAGCAGCAGCAGGCTGAGCAGGAAGACGAGGATACTTTACAGAAAGTGAAGCTCAACCGCTTTTTTATTGAAAATATCACTAACACCGCCAGCGTTAAAATCTATTGGGAAAAAGTGAAGGAAAGCTACAGAAAAGGGGGTTTTATTTTTATCCATATGCGGAGTGATAATTGTGTGGTGATACCTGAGAGAGTATTTGCCTCAGCAAACGAAGCCGCGGATGTGTTTGACTTTATCAATGAGCAGATAGCGCAAAATAGATAATCGATGACAACCCAACAGCAGTTCAGCTTTGCCACCCGTCCACTGGTGCCTTTCGCCCATGATTACACCCATGGCGAAACGGAGCCCTGGCACAGCCATAGCTGCGCCCAGCTTCTGCATACCCTCAGCGGAGTGGTGCGGGTAGAGACCGGGCAGGGGATCTGGATTGTGCCGCCGGGGCGGGGCGTCTGGCTGCCTGCCGGGACGCAGCACCGGCTGCTGATCACCGGTGACGTAGCGGCCCGGACGCTCTTTATCGATCCCTTCGCCCGGGCGGATTTACCCTCAGTCTGCCAGGTTGTGCAAATCTCCACCCTGCTGCGCGAGCTGATCGTCGCCTCGCTGCAACTGCCGGAAAGCTACGCCGCGGGCAGCCGGGCGGAGCGCATTTACGAGCTGATCCTCGATGAAATCAGGGGGATCGGCGTGCTGCCGTTTAACCTGCCGGAACCCCAGGCCCCCGCGCTGCTGGCCCTGTGCCGCCAGATCCAGGCCGAGCCGGGAACAAAATGGACGACGGCGCTGGCAGCAAAAACGCTCAATATTAGTGAACGCACCCTGCTGCGGCACTTTCGCCAGCAGACCGGGCTGGCCTTCAGCGAATGGTTGCGCCGGGCGCGGCTGATGGAGGCGCTGAACCGCCTCGCGCAGGGGCAATCGGTGCTGCGGGTGGCGCTGGACCTCGGTTATGAGAGTCACAGCGCCTTTAGCGCCATGTTCCGCCGCACGCTCGGCGTGGCGCCGAGCGACTACTTCCCGCCCGAGGCGCCCTCCGGCAACGCATTCAGCAAAGCCTGAAGCGACGCCCGGGAAACATCGTTGTCGATGCCCGTTCCCCAGCGGCTGGCTCCCTGCTTAAAGCTGCAGCGGATATAGGCCGCCTAGCGGCTTTCGCTGCACCTGCCGAGGGTATGCTCGTGATAATCCTCAATGGCGAAGGCCAGATGAAAACTGGCTTTTATCGCGCTGGCGGCGGCAGAGAGCAGGCCGTTGCCGTTCCCCTCCAGGATCACAATCCCGTCGACGGTCTGGACGCGGGCCCACAGCAGCAGCCCGCCGTCGGCCTGGCTTTCGGTTCGGTAATCCAGCAGCTGCCGTGGGGCGTGCTGATGCGGCCCATACAGCTCGCGATAAAGCTGCCACAACGCACTTAGCGTCATCTCGGTACCTTCCCGATCGGTGTGCGCCTGAACGTGGCGGCTAAAGTCCTGTTGCAGGGCACGGGGCAGCACCAGGCCATGATTTTGCTCCAGCATCCACGCCGCACCGCTTTTGCCGGACTGGCTGTTAACGCGGATCACCGCCTCATAGCTACAGCCGATATCTTCCGGGTCCACCGGGAGATAGGGCATCTCCCAGCGCGGGGAGAGGGACTGTTCCCGGGCGTGAAACCCTTTTTTAATGGCATCCTGATGCGAGCCAGAGAAGGCGGTAAAGGCCAGCTTACCGGCGTAAGGATGGCGGGGATGCACCGGCAGCTGGTTGCACTGTTCCACAAGTTCCACCACCTGCTTCATATCGCTGAAATCGAGCTGCGGCGAAATCCCCTGGCTGTAGAGATTCATCGCCAGGGTCACCAGACAGACGTTCCCGGTGCGCTCCCCGTTACCGAACAGGCAACCTTCCACCCGGTCGGCACCCGCCAGCAGGGCGAGCTCGGCGCTGGCAACGCCGCTGCCGCGATCGTTATGGGGATGGACGCTGATGCAGACCTCGCTCCGACGGGAGAAGTGGCGGCAGAAATACTCGATCTGATCGGCATAGACGTTGGGGGTGTTGACCTCCACCGTGGCAGGCAGGTTGACGATCATGGGCCGTTCGGCAGAGGGTTCCCAGACATCCGCCACCGCCTCGCAGATGTGCAGGGCAAACTCCGGTTCGGTAAAGCAGAAGGTTTCCGGCGAATACTCATAGGTCCAGCGCGTCTGCGGGTTGGTCTCGCACAGCGCACGTATCTGCCGCGTGGCGCTGACCGCCAGCTGAACAATCTCCTCCTGGCTCTGGCGAAAGACCAGCTGGCGGAACAGCGGCGCAGTGGCGTTATAGAGATGCACCGTGGCGCGTTTTGCCCCGTCGAGGGAAGCGAAGGTGCGCTCAATCAGATCGCTGCGGGCCTGGGTAAGCACCTGAATGGTGACATCATCCGGGATGCGCTGTTCCTCAATCAGCTGGCGGACAAACTGGAAGTCCGTTTCGGAGGCGGAGGGGAACGCCACCTCAATCTCCTTGAAGCCGCATTTGATCAACTGCTCCCAGAAGCGCAGCTTGCGGGGGATATCCATCGGTTCGGCCAGCGCCTGGTTGCCGTCGCGCAGGTCGGTTGAGAGCCAGCGCGGGGCGTGGGTCAGCCTCTTATCAGGCCACTGACGGTCGGGTAACGAAATGGGGGCATAGGCCACGTACTTTTGCGAAGGGTTGCGCAACATAGGGGTTCTCCAGGTGATGTTCTGTTTTTATCCTGGCGAAGAACGGAGCAGGGTACTGGCGCAAAACTGACAACCTGTGGCGAGGATCCGCCATTTATTTCACTCCGAGCAGAGCCTGCTCCATCAGTTGCGCCAGCAGGGCCTGCGCCCGTTGTTCTGCCTCGCTGCCGTGCTGCTCGAGGGTGATCCCCAGCCTGCCCGGCGTGGGCAGCACGCTTCCCGCCGCCCGCAGGCTGGCAGGCATCCCGATCCGGGTCCGCAGCGTCACGCCGAGCCCGGCCTGCACCGCCGCCCAGATCCCGCTCAGGCTGTGGCTGACAAAGACCACCCGCCAGGGGATGCCCGCCCGGTTCAGGCAGTCGATGGCGTGGGCGCGCATCAGGCAGGGGGTGTCGAACATCACCAGCGGCAGGGGCTCGCCCCGGGCCAGCAGGGAACGGATCTCCATCTCCGGAGGCTGGATCCACACCATCTGGCTCTGGCCGATCGACCGTCCCTTGCGTGGCTCGCTCTCGTTCTGCCACAGCAGCACCATATCCAGGGCGTGATCGTCAAAGGCGTTGAGCAGCGCCCGGTTGCGATCCACTCTGGCAACGATCCGCACTCCCGGATGGTGGCGTCTGAATTCGCCCAGAATGCCCGGCATCAGCGACTCACCAAAATCCTCCTGCATGCCGATGCGGATCTCCGCCTGCAGCAGCTCGCCTTTCAGCGCAAACTGCACCTCGTCATTCAGCGCCAGCATGCGGCGGGCGTAGCTCATGACGATCTCTCCGTTGCGGGTCAGCGTCAGGCCACGGCCCTTTTTCATCACCAGCTCTGCACCGCACTGCTGTTCCAGCTTTTTGAGCTGGGCGCTCACCGCCGAGGTGGAGCGGCAGAGATGGGTGGCGGCCAGGGCAAAGCTGCCGCACTCAATGCCGGTGACAAAACTGCGCAGCGCATCGAGGTCGAGCGTCGGAGGGAGCTTGTTCATAAATGTCCTGAAATACGGGATGGTGGTGCAAATATAATTTGATTTTCAGGATGAAACTATGGGGCCAGAATCGCCTTACTGTCAATGCGGAGAGAACATCATGGCCACATCCCTTACTTCTGAAACCCTGAGCCGCGTCGCGCCGAAACTGGCCGAGCTGAGCAAGGAGGTGCTGTTCAATGACATCTGGAAACGCGACGCGCTCTCCCCGCGGGATCGCAGCCTCATCACCCTGGGCGCGCTGACGGCGCTGGGGCGGGTACAGCAACTGCCCTGGCATATCGACTTTGCCCAGCAAAACGGCCTGACCCGGGAGGAAATTACCGAAGTGTTCACCCACCTGGCGTTCTACGCCGGCTGGCCTGCGGCGGTCTCCGCCCTCGGCTGCCTGGAAGAGGAGTAACCCGATGCCCTTTACACGTGTCTCCCTGCGGCCGGGGTACAGCGACGCGCAGATAGCGCAGATCTCCGACCTCCTCCAGCAGAGCCTGGAGGCAGAATTCGCGGTTCCGCCGGGGGACCGCTTCCAGATTTTTGAGGAGATCCCGGCCACGCGGCACCTGTTCGATCGCCACTATAAAAGCGGCGGGCGCAGCGACAAATTTATTCAGTTTCATATTCTGGCGGGCAAGCCCCGCACCGCTGCGCAAAAGCAAAATCTCTGCCGCCGGCTGTGTGAAGAGCTGCACAGGACGCTGGCTATTCACCCGGATGACGTCATGGTGATGATCCAGTTCAATACCGCCGAAGAGTGGAGCTTTAGTCGGGGAAGGATGCTGTCTGAGGAGGGGTTATGATCGTTATGCAATATCGCTTCACGCTGCCAGCCGACTACGATATGACCATTATTGATCGGCGTATTGCGGAGCATGGCGCGAAGCTGAACGGCTTTCCCGGCCTGCTGTTTAAGGCATTCCTTGTTGCCAGACGCGATGCCGCTTTTAGCGTGGAAAACCGCTATGCGCCGCTCTACGTCTGGGAGAGTGCCGCCGGGATGACGCAGTTTTTACAGAGCCCCGGTTTTCGCAGGTTGACGGAGGATTTTGGCTGGCCGCAGATCGACACCTGGCTGGCGCTGCGCCTGCCGGCTGTGGCAGAGGTGAAAAGTGCCGCCTGGCTATCGATTGCCCGCGAGACGATCCCCGCGCACAGCGACCTGTCGGCACTGCAACTGCATGCCCCGCTTTGCGGGTGGGATGTCAGCCGCTGGCAACTGTTGCAGGTAAATTTTGGCGAGACGCCGCAGGAGGGGAAGGAGAATTATCGGGTTGCGTATGTGGCGAGTGAGGACATACGTTAAGCCCCCCACCGTTGATCAGGCTTAACTCTTGATACAAGGTGTCCGGCGAACCGGGCACCTGTTTTTTTCCTTTCAAGGCTCGCTATTTCGGATGGACATAAAAGAATAGATGCTAAGGCGCTGGACGCTGGAACGGCAAAATGCCGGTTACATATGGGATTTGCCCAGGATGGAGCGGCCTCAAAAGCATTCAAACAATGCCCATCTATCCAGGATAATAGAATTCGATTCTGATGCCGCTCGGTTCGTAACACATCATATGCATTGATGGCCCCTCCCGGATTAAAGTGGGTTCAAATTCGATTTCAATCTGATTCGCCTTTAACAGGTCAACAAGCCTGAACAGATCCACTTTATTTTCGACCCGTAAAGCTAAGTGATGAAGTCCGACATTGGTTTTACGATTAAATGTAATGGGCTCATCGGTTTGTGTTTTCCATAGCGTGATGGTCAGCGCATCATCTCTTACGAAGATAGCGGGATAATCTTCACGTCGTTTCACTTCCTCCCAGCCCAATATATTGGTAAAAAACGCAGCGCTTTCTTCAAGCTTAGATACGGCTAAGCCGATATGCTGCACACCAGCAGTAACAGCCATCGTTGTGTTCTCCAGAGAAAGTGTTTTAGCCAACGCTTACATCACCCATCGGTAAAGAGGTCTGGCGGATGTGGCGGTCAAGGAAGTCCCGAATATCAGACCCTATCTCTCTGGCGTGCGTTTCAAGGGCAAAGTGGCCCGTGTCGTAGAAGCGGATTTCCGCGTCTGGCAGATCGCGTTTCCAGGCTTCAGCGCCCGCCGCCATGAAAAAGGGATCGTGTTTACCCCACACGGCCAATAACGGGGGCTGATGCTGACGAAAATAGTGCTGAAACAGAGGATACATCTTCACGTTTGAGGCGTAATCCAGTAACAGGTCAAGCTGAATCTCGGCATTACCAGGCCGTAATACCTGCATTCCTTCAAGGGAATAGCCATCGGGTGAAACCAGGCTTTGATCGGCAACACCTTCCAGATATTGCCATTTGATTGAAGCCGGGGTCGGAAACTCACGCAGCGCATGCCGGTTTTCAGGCGTGGGCTCGCGCCAGTATCTCTGAATGGGTTCCCAGGCCTCGCCCAGGCCCTCTTCGTAGGCATTGCCATTCTGGGAAATAAGCGCTGTCACACGCTCCGGATGGGCTAATGCCAGCCGCCATCCGACAGGGGCACCGTAGTCATGAACCAACAGCGCATAGCGGTTGAGATTAAGTGCTTCGGTAAACCGGTCAATGGTTTCCGCGAGCTGGTCAAAGGTATAAGCGTATTCACCGCGCGCTGGCGCCTCGGTAAAACCGAAGGCCGGCAAATCTGGCGCGATTAAGTGATAACGATCCGCCAGCTGGGCAAAAAGATCCCGAAACATAAATGATGAACCCGCGAAGCCGTGAAGTAACAACAATACAGGCGATGCCGGATCGCCGGCCTCACGGTAGAAAACGTTAACATCACCTGCCTGTTTATAGCGGTAATACACCGGCGTAGCGGGAGCAGATAAATCCGTAGTGGAAGAGATCATGATAAGCCTCATGTAACCTTTAAAGTGGTTGTTTGAAGGTTACATGTAAATTTGGTAACCTGTCAAAATGATTTTATGAGTTACGGAGCGGTATGGAATTTAAACCACCTTCTTCTCAGCCCCTCTTCCTGGCTGACAACCTTGCGCTGGATTTTATTAACAGTGAATACGGGACAGGGGATGAACGGCACGACTGTTTTGAAGACGATACCCGCGTCATCGACTGGCTGGTGATAGCGGGGCTTGTGCCGAAAGGTACTAAGGCACCTGATGGGCTCTTGGCGGAAGCCCGGCAGCTGCGCGATGCCGCCAGGGCAGTCGTGCATGCCGCGATGAAGTCCGTTGTGGTTGACCTGACGGTGATTAACCACGTACTCCAGGCGGGGCGTCCTGAGACGACTCTACAGTGGGACGAAGAGACGCAGCGATACCGGATTACTGTTCGGCCGGAGGTGCTCAGTCCCGCAGGCCTGCTCTGGCCTGTTGCGGATGCGTTGGTGAAACTCATCGCTGACGATAAGTTTGAATACGTGCGGCAATGTGAAGCGCATAACTGTATTTTGCTGTTTCATGATTTGAGTAAATCCCATCGCCGCCGCTGGTGCAGTATGGCGACGTGCGGCAATCGCATGAAGGTAGCGGCATTCCGGAACAGGAAAAATTCGTAGCGATTCTGGACGAAAATAGAATTGACTGAGGAGAACGATCGTTCTACCATTACTCTATGAACAAAAATACGACTGACACACGAGAAAAAATCCTCGCGTCCGCTGAAGAACTCATTTACCAGAACGGCATCCATGCCACCGGTATGGACCTTCTGGTGAAGACCTCAGGTGTGGCCCGGAAAAGCATCTATCGCTATTTCGCGAACAAAGACGAAGTGGCGGCTGCCGCGCTGAACGCGCGGGATGTCCGCTGGATGGAATGGTTCAGAAGCGAGTGCGACAAAGGGGACACGCCGCAGGAACGTATCCTGAATATGTTCACCGTGCTTAAAGGCTGGTTTGAGTCGGAAGGATATCGCGGGTGTGCATTCATTAATACCGCCGGGGAAGTGGGGGACAGTGCCGATCCCATCCGCCAGATTGCCAGACTGCATAAACAGAAAATACTGGATTATGCCCTTGAGCTAACCGGGCAACTGAATATTGAGCACGCTTCAGCCCTGGCAAGGCAATTGCTGTTATTGATTGAAGGCGCTATAACCGTATCACGCGTCATGGGCGAATACAGCGCCGCCGATGATGCAAAAGATATTGCTCAATTGTTACTGAAACAGGTCTCGTAAAAGAGACCTGAACTCACAGGGAAACAGACACTGAAACAGAAATAATTCATCCTCATACCTTTCACACTTATATTCTGTTTTTATGAACAGGATATAAAATTTCATAAAATATCTCCTCCCTTGTCGGATATTAATTCCCGACGCTATTCCCTGCCGCCTTTTTTCTATTCTGACCGGGTGCGATTTTCGTACCGCAAAGGCCATAAAATTAAGGTGTTATAATAATATCCTATTGTATATAAAGGGTTTTTGTCGGCTTGCTTGTAAGGGGGCGGTAAAATAATAATATCGATAATGACATTTTTTATTTTTTTAATCATTTTACAGACTCGCGCTTGACGAGGTAGAACGATCGTTCTACCATGAATGCATGGACAACAAGAACCCTCTGGTAAATGGATATTGGCGCGACTGCATATTGCAAAACCGCTATGAATGAAAAGGACGTTAAATAACAGGGGAATTAGTCTGTATGCCTATATCGAAAAGGCGTTTTAACCCTCTCTGCCAATTTACAGGAGTCTTAACCATGTCTGATGCACAAATTCGCCCTCCACTGCCTCCGTTTACGCTTGAATCAGCCATTGAAAAAGTCAGGCTTGCTGAAGATGGCTGGAATAGCCGCGACGCTGAAAAAGTCGCGCTGGCCTATTCTCTGGATACCAAATGGCGTAATCGCGCAGAATTTGCGAATAATCGCGAAGAAGCCAAAGGCTTCCTTGAGCGCAAATGGAAAAAAGAACTTGAGTATCGCCTGATTAAAGAATTATGGGCATTTGGCGGCAACCGCATTGCCGTCCGTTACGCTTATGAATGGCGCGATGATTCCGGTAACTGGTTCCGCTCTTATGGAAATGAGAACTGGGAATTTGGCGAAGATGGCCTGATGCAGCGCCGTTTCGCCTGTATCAACGATATGCCTATCAAGGAAAGCGAACGTAAATTCCACTGGCCGCTGGGGCGTCGTCCTGACGATCATCCGGGGTTATCGGAACTGGGTCTTTAACGTCCCGATTGATTCCGCAATGCCCGACGACTCTCCTGTCGGGCATTTGTGTTGTTTCTCTCACGTTATTTCGTCTGCGGATACTTCGCCACCACCTCACCTGGCTCCAGCTCCCGCCCATCGCTCGCCACCATCGTGAGCTTGCGTAGCGGCTGGCGATCCCGCGCGTCCACCAGCACCGTACCGGTATCCCCCTCGGCAAACAGGTGTTCATTTCCCCACTGGGAGAGCGCCAGCAGCACGGTTTGCAGCTCGCGGCCTTTTGCGGTCAGCACATACTCCTGCCAGGCGCTGCCGTCGGAGGCGGGTTGCAGCGTCAGTATGCCTTCGTCCACCAGTAGCTTTAGCCGGGTCGCCAGCATGTTTTTGGCGATGCCGAGGCTTTTCTGAAACTCACCAAAACGCGTTATGCCGCTCAGGGCATCACGCACAATCAGCAGGGACCACCAGTCGCCGATAATATCCAGCGAGCGGGCGACAGGGCAGGGGCTCTCTTCGAGGCGGGTACGTTTCACGGTCTCTCCTTATCAGCGGTAAGTTTAATTATAAAACCAATTACCCCGGCGCACAAAGCAAGCTGTCACTTTGCGGGCAGGCTCCAGGTAATTCGTCACAGATCTGTCACACTGTTAACGACAATAAACAGGTGAGGAATTAGGGATGAGAAAAGCACTAATCGCTGTCGCCGTGGCGGGCAGCATCGGGCTCTCTGGCGGCGTTCAGGCGCAAACCGCGCCGGAAGGGTATCAGCTGGAACAGGTTCTGATCATGAGCCGTCATAACCTGCGTGCGCCGCTGGCCAATAACGGCAGCGTGCTGGAACAGTCGACCCCGGAAAAATGGCCAGAGTGGGATGTGCCCGGCGGGCAGCTCACCACCAAAGGTGGGGTGCTGGAAGTCTACATGGGGCACTACATACGTGAATGGCTGGCAGAGCAGGGGCTGGTGACCGCCGGGGAGTGTCCGGCAGCGAACAGCGTCTATGCCTATGCCAACAGTCTGCAACGCACGGTGGCGACCGCGCAGTTCTTCATTACCGGCGCGTTCCCGGGGTGCGATGTGCCGGTGCACCATCAGGAAAAGATGGGCACCATGGACCCGACCTTTAATCCGGTGATCACCGACAACTCCCCGGAATTCCGCGAAAAAGCGCTACAGGCGATGAACAAAGAACGTCAGGGGATGCAGCTTGACGAGAGCTACAAACTGCTGGAGCAGATGACCGACTACAAACAGTCTCCGTCCTGCAAAGAAAAACAGGTCTGCTCCCTGACGGACGCGAAAGACACCTACAGCGCCGAGTACCAGAAAGAGCCTGGGGTATCCGGTCCGCTCAAGGTGGGTAACTCGCTGGTTGACGCCTTCACGTTGCAGTATTACGAAGGCTTCCCGCTGGATCAGGTGGCGTGGGGCGAGATCAAAACCGACCAGCAGTGGCGGGTGCTCTCTCAGCTAAAAAATGGCTATCAGGATTCGCTTTTTACCTCGGCAGAGGTGGCGCGTAACGTGGCGAAACCGCTGGTGAAATACATCGATAACGCGCTGGTCACCGATCGGGCGAAAGCGCCGAAAATCACCGTGCTGGTGGGGCATGACTCTAACATTGCCTCCCTGCTGAAGGCGCTGGATTTTAAACCCTATCAGCTGCACGGCCAGTATGAGCGCACACCCATTGGGGGCAAGATCGTCTTCCAGCGCTGGCACGACAAAACCGGCAATCGCGATCTGATGAAAATTGAGTATGTCTATCAGAGTACCGAGCAGCTGCGTAATGCCCAGGTGCTGACGTTAGAAGCCCCAGCCCAGCGCGTTACCCTGGAGCTGAACGGCTGTCCGGTGGATGCGAATGGATTCTGCCCGGTGGAGAGCTTTAATAAGGTATTGAATACCGCGGCGCAGTAAGTTCAGCCCCTCTCCCTGAAGGGGAGAGGGGCTGAAATGTCGGGTGGCGCTTCGCTTACCCGACCTACAAAATCCAACTCTGGTTCCGAATCTTGTAGGCCTGATAAGCGTAGCGCCATCAGGCGTTTTTTGTCCGCACGATTATCAGACGTTTTTACGCTCAATGGTCTGCTCGCCCCAGAACAGCGAGTCTTTGTCGGTTTTTTGGAAGGCTAACATCAGAACTTCATCATTACCTTCTTCCCAGATTTTCTCTGCCAGTTTTTCGTCATATTTTGCGACTTCAAAAATCGCCTCAGCGATCTCCGGTGACGTATTACGTAAACGCGCAAATTCCCCGACGCGATGTGCTTTAGCTTCTTGAGTTGGCATAGTAATCCTCCTGTTGAGAGTTAACCTTTCAGTTTAGCAGCCAGGCCGGCGACATATTCACCCTGATAGCGGGCAATGTTCAGTTCTGCTTCCGAAGGCTGACGTGAACCGTCGCCCCCGGCAATTGTTGTTGCGCCATAGGGCGTACCGCCGCGGAGCTGGGAAAGATCAAACAGTTCCGGGGTGCCGTAGCCGATGGGCACAATCACCATCCCATGGTGCGCAAGGGTGGTCCAGGTTGAGGTGATGGTCTGCTCTTGTCCGCCACCGGTGCCGGTGGAGCTGAACACGCTGGCGACTTTGCCGAGTAACGCATTTTTGGCCCACAGTCCCCCGGTCTGGTCGAGGAAGGTACGCATCTGGCCAGCCATATTGCCGAAGCGCGTCGGGGTACCAAAGATGATTGCATCGTAATCGCCCAGCTCCTGCGGCGAAGCTACCGGCGCCTCCTGTGCTTTACCGCCCGCTTTGGCAAAAGCTTCTGCCTGCATGGTTTCCGGTACGCGTTTGATCACCACCTCAACCCCCTCGATTTTCCTGGCGCCTTCCGCAACTGCATGAGCCATGGTTTCGATGTGTCCGTACATGGAATAGTAGAGCACCAGAATTTTCGTCATTTCGCTTCACTCCTCGCATGATTTTTTCGGTCAGCGGCATGCTGCCGTTATTTAAAGATATGACGTGACAGCGAGACTGCAAATCTGGACACCATTTATTTGATTTTAAACAACAAAGGATGACGGGCTTTCTTCGTAGCAAAATGAAACATTTTCAGCAGAGCAAATTTTCGGAATGATAAGAAAGGCTTATGGTTTCGTTTCGGCAGGCTTCATACAAAAGGCTGATATCGTATTGCAGGATATTACGATTCGCTGGCTGAATGCGCCTGCTCCACTAAGCTTAAGTTCACGCGGCGCAGTTAAAGACTCTTTTTTAGCGTCGTCAGGTGGAAGAATTCGCTTTCACTGAATGCAGAATTAAATCTTATGTTTTTAACTCTGGAGGTCCGACATGGCAAACCATCGTGGTGGGTCAGGTAATTTTGCAGAAGACCGTGAAAGAGCATCAGAAGCAGGACGTAAAGGTGGCCAGCAGAGCGGGGGTAATTTCAAAAATGACCCTCAGCGCGCATCCGAAGCTGGCAAAAAAGGGGGCAAAAATAGCCATGCCGGCAACAAGAGCAGTTAAGTTGTAGCCGTCTGAAGTAGGGGTCTTTTGACCTCTGGCACCCCCGCCGCCGGGATCCCCGGCGGTTTTTTTATGCCTGTTATTGAAGTGTTATCAAATTCCTTTCACACTAGCGGATTCACTTTTTGTGCTGGTGCCCCATGTCTCTCTCCCGTTATGCCTTTTCGATCAAACCGCAGGAAGCGATCCTGATCCTTATCACCATGTTCTGGGGTGGGACCTTTCTTGCCGTACAGTACGCCGTCACGCAGAGCGGCCCTTTCTTCTTTGTCGGCCTGCGTTTTGCCACGGCTGCGTTGGCGGTGGCGCTCATTTCGCTCAAAACCCTGCGCGGCCTGACCCTGACCGAACTGAAAGCGGGGCTGGCGATCGGGGTGGCGATCGCGATGGGCTACAGCCTGCAAACCTGGGGATTACAGACTATTCCCAGCAGTAAATCGGCGTTTATTACCGCCATGTATGTCCCGCTGGTGCCGCTGTTGCAGTGGCTCTGCCTGCGCCGCATGCCGGGAATGATGTCCTGCATCGGCATTGTGCTGGCTTTTATCGGGCTGATCCTGCTGGCAGGGCCGGAAGATAACCTGCTGGCGCTCGGGCCTGGAGAGATGATCACCCTGGTGGGCGCGGTGGCGATTGCCGCCGAGATCATCCTCATCAGCGCCTGGGCCGGAAAGGTGGACGTCAAGCGCGTCACCGTCGTGCAGCTGGCGACCGCCTCGCTGGTGGCGTTTCTGACCATGATCCCGGCCGGGGAGTCGGCTCCGCCGATGTCGGCAGGGCTGTGGATGGTGGCCCTTGGGCTGGGGATTTTCAGCGCCATTATTCAGGTGACCATGAACTGGGCCCAGCGCAGCGTCTCGCCCACCCGGGCGACGGTAATTTATACCGGGGAGCCGGTGTGGGCGGGGATCTTTGGCCGTCTGGCCGGGGAGCGCCTGCCGCTGCTCGCCCTGCTGGGGGGCGCCTTTATCATCGCGGGCGTGCTGGTGAGTGAGCTGAAGCTGAAAAGAAAAAAGAAGGCGCTGCCGGACGACAGCGCCACGCTGGATCAATCCTGAGTCGCCACTGTGCCCTGCGTCACCCCCGCCATCCGGCGGCTGAGCAGGGCGTTAAGGGCAATCGCGCCAAAGGTGGCCGTGCCGATCCCGCCCAGGGTGAAGCCGCCGAGCGAAAGGGCAAAATCCCCTGCGCCCAGCACCAGCGTTACGGCGACCATAATCAGGTTGCCATTCTGGCTGAGATCAACATGGTTCTGCACCCAGATCCGCGCCCCGGCCACCGCAATCAGGCCAAACACCACAATCGACGCACCGCCAATCACCGGCCCCGGGATGGTGTGGATTAAGGCACCGAATTTAGGTGAAAAGCCGAGCAGCACGGCAATCACCGCTGCCGCCACGAACACCAGCGTTGAGTAGACCTTGGTGACCGCCATCACGCCGATGTTCTCGGCATAGGTGGTCACGCCGCTGCCGCCCACCGAACCTGACAGCATGGTCGCCAGCCCGTCTCCCACAAATGCCCTCCCCATATAGGGGTCCATATTGCGTCCGGTCATGCCGGCCACCGCTTTCAAATGGCCGAGGTTTTCCGCCACCAGGATCACCGCCACCGGGGCGATCAGCATTATCGCCTGGCCGTTAAAGGTGGGCGAGGTGAGCTGCGGAAGACCAAACCACGCCGCCTGGGCGACCTGGGTAAAATCCACCGGCTTGCCAAGCCCAAACACGCTGGTCAGCAGGGCGTAGAGCAGGCAGGCGAAGATCAGCCCCACCAGGATCAGCAGCCGCTGGATCATCCCCCGGGTAAATACCGCCACCAGGCCGATGCAGAGCACCGTCATTACCGCCATCCAGCTGTCAAAGGCGGAGCCGGAAACCCCTTTGACGGCGATAGGCGCCAGGTTGAGGCCAATCGCCATCACCACTGCTCCGGTGACCACCGGTGGCATCAGCCGTTCGATCCAGCGAGTGCCCAGCTTCATCACCACCAGACCCACCGCGGTGTAGAGTGCCCCGCAGGCGATGATCCCGCCCAGCGCCACGCTCAGTTGAGGGTTGACCCCCTGGCCGGAAAAGCCGGTGGCGGCAATCACCACCCCGACAAAGGCGGCGCTGGAGCCGAGATAGCTTGGCACCCGTCCGCCGGTGATGAAAAAGAAGAGCAGGGTGCCAATGCCCGACATCAGAATCGACAGGTTAGGATCCAGCCCCATCAGAATGGGCATCAGCACCGTGGCGCCAAACATCGCCACTGCATGCTGCACCCCCATCACCGCGGTTTGCGCCAGCGGGAGACGTTCATCCGGCGCGACCACGCCGCTATCAGAGGAGGTCGATTTCAACTGCCAGTGAGGAAAACCGAATAGTGCCATCAGCTGCTCCTTAAGGAGGATTAACAGGCGGGTCGCATCAGCGCGTGGTAGCCGCGGTCAAACCACACCAGGCCCTGGGGCACCGGGTGGCGGGTTATTGCAACGATCTCGCAAAACAGAATGTCGTGGGTGCCGACGCTCACCACCTGGCTAATGCGGCAGTCGAACGAGGCCAGCGCCTCGTCGAGACGTGGACAGCCGGTGGCACCCGTCTGCCAGCCTGCTGCGGCAAAGCGGTCGGCCATCGGGGTTTTGCCGCCAAACAGATTCGAGAGGGACTCCTGCCCGGCGCTCAGGGTGTTGACGCACAGGGTGCGGTTGTCGTTAAACACCGGCCACACCGAGGCGCTACGATTCAGGCACACCAGCAGCGTTGGCGGCGAGTCGGTCACGCTGCACACCGCGCTGGCGGTGAAGCCCGCCTGTCCGGCCGGGCCGTCGGTGGTGATGATATTGACCGCCGCGCCCAGACAGGCCATGGCATCACGAAACGTTTGTTTATCGATATTCATGGTGGCTCCTTATGCCAGCCCGCAGGCGTCTTCAAAACTCAGGCGGGGCAGTCGTCCGTAGAGTTTGCGGGTATCGCCGTAGCCGATGTTGATCAGCAGATTGCTTTTCAGATTGCTGCCGGTGAAGAAGGCCGCGTCCACCTTTTCGCGGTCAAAGCCGGACATCGGCCCGGTGTCCAGCCCCAGCGCCCGGCAGGCGACAATCAGATAGGCCGCCTGCATCGTGCTGTTGCGAAAGGCGGTCTCCTCGGCGAGCTGCGGGCTGGCGGTAAACCAGCTCCGGGCATCGCCGTGGGGGAACAGCTCCGGCAGTCGCTCGTAAAACTGGCTGTCCCAGGCAACGATAACCGTCACCGGGGCGGTGAGGGTCTTTTGCAGGTTGCCGCTGGAGAGGGCCGGGCGCAGCTTCTCTTTGCCTTCCGGGGTGCGGATAAAGACCATCCGCGCCGGAGAGCAGTTGGCGGAGGTGGGCCCCCATTTCATCAGGTCATAGATTTCGCGCAGCGTCTCGTCGCTGACCGGACGATCCAGCCAGCCGTTATGGGTCCGCGCCTCGGTAAACAGCGCATGCTGCGCCGTCGGGGTGATGGCTTCACTCATGGCAACTCCTTCAGTAAACGTTCGTGGCGGTGCAGCAGGCTGGCGAGCCCGTTTTGCAGCAGGGCGTTAAACGCCTCCGGCTCGGTCACGTTGCAGGCGTGCCCGCCCCGGGGCATCATGGTAAGCAGGCTGCCGGGCAGGGCGGCATGCAGCTCTGCCGAACAGACCGAGGGCACCAGCAGATCGTCGGCGGCGCAAAGTATCTGCACCGGGCAGTGAATGCGCGCCGTCTGGCGGCTGAAATCGGCCCGCTTCAGGACATTGAGCCTGCGCAGCAGGGTGCTTTTGCCCTGGAAGTGGGCCAGGGCCAGCGCCTCTTCGGCCTCCATACGCGGCTGGCGGGCCGCCATCCAGTCGGCGGGATAGAGAAAGAGCGGCTGGGCTTCCACCCACGCCTGCGCCCCTCCGGCATGCAGCAGCCGCTCGCGGATCTGGAAGCAGCGGCGGGTATGCGGATTCAGCGTCAGCCAGCCGTTAACGCATACCAGGGCACCGATCGCCTGCGGGTGATCCACTGCCAGCTGCAGGCCGATTAGCGCCCCCAGGGCATGGCCCACCACGCTGAACCGCGCGATCCCTGCGAGAGAGAGCGCCTGCCACAGCTCGTCGGCCATCGCTGCCAGGGTGTAATCTTCCGGCAGCTCGCCGGGGTTATTGCCGGTGCCGCGCTGGTCGTAGCAGACCACCTGATACCCTTGCTCAAGGTCGGCGAGCTGGGGCAGCCAGTAGCTGCCGCTGCCCCCCAGTCCGGCGATCAGCACCACAACCGGCGCGTCCGCAAAGGGCGGCGGTGAAATGGAAAGATTCATGGCAACCTCACCGGCCAATGTGGGCGATAGTGGCGATCTCCACCAGCGCCTCGGGTTTCACCAGCCCGCACTGAATGCAGAAGCGCGCCGGTTTATCGCCGGGGAAAAATTCAGCGTAGATCTCGTTAATCGCGGCGTAGTTTTTCCAGTCGGTAATAAAGATGCTGTTGAAGGTCACGTCCGCCATGGTCCCGCCCGCCGTTTCGATAACGCGTTGGATGGTCTGCAGCACGTGGCGGGTTTGCGCCTTTGGGTCATCGGGAAACACCACGTTGTTATCCGCGTCGAACGGCAGGGTGCCCGAGACGTAAACCACCCCGTCCGCCAGGGTGCCGGGGACGAAGGGGGCAATCGGCGTGCTGGTCCCCTGGGGGATAATCACAGATTTCGGCATAAGGTAGCTCCTCAGGGGATACGGGCATAAGCGGCAGGGGAAAGGGCGTCGCAGAAGGTGGCGACGTCAGTAACCCAGCCAAAAAAGGTTTCGATGTTGAACAGCGCAGCCTGCTGGGCAAATGCCGGCCCCGCCTGGTGGGTGGCGTCTTCCAGCACCACGCCGAAGTACTCCAGGAAGAAGCCGTCGCGCAGGGTGGACTCCACGCAGACGTTGGTGGCGATGCCGGTAAAGATCAGGTGGCGGATGCCGCGGCTGCGCAAAATGCTGTCCAGCGGGGTGTTGAAAAAGCCGCTGTAGCGCGGTTTCGGCAGCACGATGTCCCCCGGCTCCGGCACCAGGTCATTCACCAGCTCATAATCCCAGCCGCCTTTCGCCAGCAGCTTGCCGTGCAGCTCCGGGCGCTGGCGCATGGTTTTCAGCGCGTTCGATTTGTGGAAGTTGGGCGAGCCAGGGCCGCCCGCCTCCACGTACTCTTCATCCCAGCCGTTCTGGAACCAGATAATCAGCATCCCGGCCTTGCGGGCGGCGGCCACCGCGGTGCGGATATTCTCGATCACCGGCCGGGTGGCGGAGACGTCAAACCCGGCGAGGTCGAGATAGCCGCCAGGGCTGGCGTAGGCGTTCTGCATATCCACCACGATCAGCGCGCTCTGCTGGGCGTCAAAGGTGATGGCTTCCGGGCGTGCGGGCAGAGTGGTCATCACGCGACCTCCTTTGTCATAACCGGAATATGGGCGCGGCACTGCATCAGCGGCTGGATGCGCTCGCCAAACGTTTCAATCCCGGCAATAAAGTCATCAAAGGTCAGCAGCACCCCTTCGGCACCCGGCACGCTGGCTACCTCATCGAGCATGCGCGCCACGCTGGCATAAGAGCCGACCAGGGTGCCCATGTTGATATTCACCGCCGAGGTCGGGTCGGCCATTTGCCGCACGTTGGTGTCGGCCCCGGAGCGGGTGTCCTTCTGGCTCTGCTCGCTGAGCCAGCTCAGGGCCTCGTCGTCGGCCCCGGCTTTGTAGTGCTCCCACTTCGCCCGCGCCGCCTCGTCGGTCTCGTCGGCAATGACCATAAACAACACATAGGAGCCGACATCGCGCCCGGTTTTTTCAGCGGCCTGTTTCATGCGCGCAGCGGTAGGGGCAAAGGCCGTTGGGGTGTTAACCCCTTTGCCGAAGCAGAAGTTGAAGTCGGCGTATTTCGCCGAGAAGTCCATCCCGGCATCGCTCTGCCCGGCGCAGATCACCTTCATCGGCACCGACGGCTGGGGGCTGACGCGGCAGTCGTTCATGGTGAAGAACTCACCTTTGAAATCGCTCTTGCCGGTGCCCCACAGATCCCGCAGGACCTGCACATACTCGGTGAGGTAGTCATAGCGCTTCGAAAAATAGTCATCTCCTGGCCAGAGCCCCATCTGCTCATACTCCGGCTTCTGCCAGCCGGTGACGAGGTTAACGCCAAAGCGTCCGCCGGAGATGGTGTCGATGGTGGAGGCCATCCGCGCCACGATGGCCGGAGGCAGGGTCAGGGTGGCGGCGGTAGCGTAGATCTGGATGCGGGAGGTGACCGCCGCCAGCCCCGCCATCAGGGTGAAGGACTCCAGGTTGTGATCCCAGAATTCGGTTTTCCCGCCGAAGCCGCGGAGCTTAATCATCGACAGGGCAAAATCGAAGTGATAGTGCTCTGCCTTCTGCACGATGGCTTTGTTCAGCTCAAAAGTCGGCATGTACTGCGGCGCGTGGGTAGAGATCAACCAGCCGTTATTGCCAATGGGAACGAATACGCCAATTTTCATCACGAACCTCTCTTCATCTCAGCTTGGGGGTGAAAGTCAGACGTGGCGCTGCATCCTGCATCTCCTGTTCAGCCGCGTAGTCTCGGTTTTGCAAAGGGAGTGCCAGTTTTGAAATCTGTAATGTTATTAGTGTGTTAAGAAATGGTTGATGAATTGCTGGTGATAAAAGTGGACTGTCTGGTCAAAATAGTTGCACACAAAGCAGGCAGTCGTGCGCGGTGGCGGTGCAGATTGTCGTGGTAAGGCAGGGGTTTTGCTATGCTGGGAGCTGATCAACACGGAGTGAGCAAATGGCACAAGGCGCAGTGAAGACAGGCGGTAAACGTTCGCAGGCGGTGAGCGCGAAAAAACAGGCGATCCTCTCGGCGGCGCTGGAGACCTTCTCACAGTTTGGCATCCACGGCACCCGGCTGGAGCAGGTGGCGGAGCTGGCGGGGGTGTCAAAAACCAATCTGCTCTACTACTTCCCCTCGAAAGAGGCGCTGTACGTCTCCGTTCTGCAACAGATCCTCGATATCTGGTTGGCCCCGCTGAAGGCGTTTCGCGAGGAGCTCACCCCGCTGGTGGCGATCCAGCAGTATATTCGCCTCAAGCTGGAGGTCTCCCGGGACTATCCCCAGGCGTCGCGACTGTTCTGTCTGGAGATGCTGCAGGGGGCACCGCTGCTGAAAACGGTGCTGAGCGGGGATATGAAATCGCTGGTGGATGAGAAGTCGGCGATCATTGCCGGGTGGATCGCCACCGGCAGACTGGCCCCGGTCGATCCACACCATCTGATCTTTATGATCTGGGCCGCCACCCAGCACTACGCCGACTTTTCCGCCCAGGTGGAGGCGGTGACGGGCAAGACGCTCAAGGATGACGACTTTTTCCACAGCACGGTGGAGAACGTGGAGCGGATGATTATTGAAGGGATCCGGGTGCGTTAATTCCCCGGAGGTAGCGGGCAGCTTAAATCACCCTCTTCGCACTGCATCAGCGTGGCCAGATAGGCTTCCCGTTCGTTGGTTTTATCCGCCAGACACTGGTTCACAATCATCGGCTGAATGGAGCCGCCTTGAGTGCCGGAGCCGATAAAGGCGCAGTCAGCATCGCGCAGGGCGATCCACGCCTGTTGCGCCTTTTTCAGCAGCTCACGCTGGGGGGCGTCGGCGCGCTTGATGGCTGCCTGATACGTCTGGTTCAGGGTTTTATCCGCGGCCTGATACTGCTGCGCCGTGCAGCTGTTCATCTCCGCCTGGGTGCTGGCGTTGGCGCACTCATCCGCCAGCGCGCTGGTGCTCAGCAGTAACGCGGCACCGGCGATAAAAGCTCGTTTCATCTTTCCCTCCCTATAAAAAAGCCGGATGCGCTGCGCTTATCCGGCCTACAAAAACAGAATGTCACCTCTGTAGCCCCGGTAAGCGTAGCGCCACCGGGGAGAGATTGCACGCTTAACCGATGGTCATCAGGCTGGCGTTACCCCCTGCTGCGGCGGTGTTCACGCTGAGCGAACGCTCCACGTACAGACGCTCCAGCTGCAGGTTGGTTTCACCCCGGGCGAAGCCCTGCACGGAGACAATCGCCCCGCTGCGGGCCGCAACCTGCTCGCACAGCTCGCGCAGCTGGTCGGAATCACCGTGATAGATCACCGCGTCGAACGGCTGGCTGGTCAGCACATCAGCTTTGGCGAAACGAATCCGTTCCGTCACCGCCTTCGGCAGCTGCTTCGCCAGGTCACGGTGCAGGCTATCTTCCGGCCACAGCACTTCACACCCGGTCGCCAGCGCTGCCGCCAGTTGGATCAGCGCATCCTGCTCGTTATCCGCCACGCACAGCACACGCTCGCGCGGCATCAGCGTCCAGGTGTTGCGCTCGCCCGTTGGCCCTGGCAATACGCGCTGGGTACCGGCCTGAGCCAGCTCGCCATACTCCTGACACAGCTCGCGCAGTTCAGGACGTTTTTCCGCCCACGCTTTTAATGCTTCCAGCGGCTGGGTCAGCACCGTTTTCACCTGGGTGTCTACCGCGTACTGCGCATCCTGACGCGCCAGGGTGACGCCCAGCGCATTGGCCGGACGGTTAGCCAGCAGGCGATAGAGGTACATTGGACCACCGGCTTTCGGACCGGTGCCCGACAGCCCTTCGCCGCCGAACGGCTGCACGCCGACCACGGCGCCGACCATGTTGCGGTTCACGTAGAGGTTGCCGACGTTGGCGCTGCCGGTCACCTGGGCGATGGTTTCATCGATGCGGGTATGCACTCCCAGGGTCAGACCGTAGCCGGAGGCGTTGATCTGCGCGATCAGCTGGTCGAGGTTGTTACGGTTGTAACGCACCACGTGCAGCACCGGGCCAAACACCTCTTTCTTCAGTTCATCGAAGCTCGCCAGTTCAATCAGGGTTGGCGCCACAAAGGTGCCGCTGGTCCACTCGCGGGCATCTTCGCTGTTCTCACGCACCGCCTGGTAGACCGGACGGCCTTTCGCACGCATCGCCTGGATGTGGTTTTCGATGTTGGCTTTCGCTTCGGCGTCGATCACCGGGCCAATGTCGGTGGTCAGACGGCCCGGGTTGCCCATCCGGCACTCCGCCATCGCGCCACGCAGCATTTTCAGGGTGTGATCGGCCACTTCGTCCTGCACGCAGAGTACGCGCAGGGCAGAGCAGCGCTGTCCGGCACTGTCGAAGGCCGAAGCCACCACATCCACCACCACCTGCTCGGTGAGGGCGGAGGAGTCGACGATCATCGCGTTCATACCGCCAGTTTCCGCAATCAGCGGCGTTGGACGGCCCTGGGCATCCAGACGGGTGGCGATGTTGCGCTGCAACAGGGAGGCCACTTCGGTGGAGCCGGTGAACATTACGCCGCGCACGCGGTTGTCGGCGGTGAGTTTGGCACCCACGGTCTCGCCGCGGCCCGGCAGCAGCTGCACGACGCCTGCCGGAACACCCGCTTCCAGCAGGATATTGATCCCCTGTGCGGCAATCAGCGGGGTCTGTTCCGCCGGTTTGGCCAGCACGCTGTTACCGGCGGCAAGGGCGGCGGCAATCTGGCCGGTGAAGATCGCCAGCGGGAAGTTCCACGGGCTGATACAGACCACCGGGCCCAGCGGGCGGTGGGTTTCGTTGTCGAAATCGTCACGCACCTGACCGGCATAGTAGTGCAGGAAGTCAACGGCCTCGCGCACTTCGGCGATGGCGTTGCTGAAGGTTTTACCCGCCTCACGCACCAGAATGCCAATCAGCTGCTGCATCTGATCTTCCATCAGCACCGCAGCGCGCTCCAGAATGGCTGCACGCTCCTGCGGTGGGGTGGCGAACCAGATCGGCGCATTGTTCACCGCGCTGTCGAGAGCCAGATCCACTTCCTCTTCGGTCGCTTCGCGGACAAAGCCGACAATGTCTTTCGGTTCGGCCGGGTTGATCACCGGCTGCATTTCGCCATTGCTGACCGGCTGCTCCAGGATCGGTTTCGCCTGCCATTTTTGCAGGGCGCTGTTGAGCAGCGACGAGGAGAGCGATGCCAGACGGTGTTCGTTCGCCAGATCGAGGCCTGCGGAGTTGATGCGGCCATTGCCGTACAGCTCACGCGGCAGGGCAATCTTCGGATGGGGCAGACCAACCTGACCCTCCTGGGCGGCCAGCTTTTCCACCGCCTGTACCGGGTCGGCCACCAGCTCATCCAGCGGCAGGGTGGCATCGGCGATGCGGTTAACGAAGGAGGTGTTGGCCCCGTTCTCCAGCAGACGACGCACCAGGTACGCCAGCAGCGTTTCGTGAGTACCGACCGGGGCGTAGATACGGCACGGACGATTCAGTTTACCCTCGGACACTTTACCGGTGACCTGCTCGTACAGCGGCTCACCCATGCCGTGCAGGCACTGGAACTCGTACTGGCCCGGATAATAGTTCTGACCGGCCAGCTGGTAGATGGCCGCCAGGGTGTGGGCGTTGTGGGTGGCGAACTGCGGATAGATCAGGTTCGGCACGCCGAGCAGCTTTTTGGCGCAGGCGAGGTAGGAGACGTCGGTGTAGACCTTGCGGGTATAGACCGGATAACCCTCCAGACCCTCCATCTGCGCGCGTTTGATCTCGCTGTCCCAGTAGGCGCCCTTCACCAGACGGATCATCAGGCGGCGACGGCTGCGGGTGGCGAGATCAATCAGGTAATCAATGACGAACGGGCAGCGTTTCTGGTAGGCCTGAATGACAAAGCCAATCCCGTTCCAGCCCGCCAGCTCCGGCTCGAAGCAGAGTTTTTCCAGCAGATCGAGGGAGATCTCCAGGCGGTCGGCCTCTTCGGCGTCGATGTTGATCCCGATGTCATACTGGCGCGCCAGCAGGGTCAGGGATTTCAGGCGTGGATAGAGCTCTTCCATCACCCGGTCGTACTGGGCGCGGCTGTAGCGCGGGTGCAGGGCGGAGAGCTTGATGGAGATCCCCGGGCCTTCATAAATGCCGCGACCGTTGGAGGCTTTACCGATAGCGTGGATCGCCTGCTGGTAAGAGACCAGATAGGCCTGCGCGTCGGCAGCGGTCAGCGCCGCTTCGCCCAGCATGTCATAGGAGTAGCGGAAGCCCTTATCTTCCAGCTTGCGGGCGTTAGCCAGCGCTTCGGCGATGGTTTCGCCGGTGACGAACTGCTCGCCCATCAGGCGCATCGCCATGTCCACGCCTTTACGGATCAGCGGTTCACCGCTCTTGCCGATAATGCGGTTCAGAGAGCGGGAGAGGCTCGCTTCGTTGTGGGTGGAGACCAGACGGCCAGTAAACAGCAGGCCCCAGGTGGCGGCGTTAACGAACAGCGACGGGCTGCGGCCAATGTGCGAATGCCAGTTACCGTTGCTGATCTTGTCGCGGATCAGCGCGTCACGGGTCGCTTTGTCCGGGATACGCAGCAGCGCTTCCGCCAGACACATTAACGCTACGCCCTCCTGGGAGGAGAGGGAAAACTCCTGCAGCAGGCTCTGCACCATGCCGGCGCGGCCGGAGGCCGTTTTCTGGTTACGCAGTTTTTCGGCAAGCTGATACGCCAGGCTGTGGGCCTGGGAGGCGACTGGCTCCGGCAGACGCGCCTGTTCCAGCAGCATCGGCACGGCGTCGGTCTCGGCGCGACGGTAAGCGGCGGTAATGGCCGCGCGGCTCACCGACTGGGGCAGGATCTGCTCGGCAAATTCAAGGAACGGCTGGTGGACCTCTTCGATCGCCTCGGCGCTATCGTCGCTCTCGTTGGCGGCACCGGCCAGCAGGGCAGGCAGCTCTGGCAGGGCGTCGTCGCTCTCCAGTTTTTCCAGATAGTTAAAGATCGCCTGCTTGATTAACCAGTGTGGCGTGCGGTCAATTCGGGTCGCAGCCGATTTAATCCGTTCGCGGGTCGCATCATCCAGCTTAACCCCCATGGTGGTCATGCCCATGCCAAAAACTCCTGTGATTCAGTAGCGCTAGTGTAGTTAACGTGAAATATCCACTATGTTGCAACTTTGTGCAACCACGTTAAATGTGACCCGGTTTGCAAGCTGGAAAATGAATGGAATGTTACGTGATAGTTAACCGCAAAAAAGTTGTGGATTTTAGCGATCAACCCTGGTTTCATGGGGCGCTTAACACTTTTTGCAGGTGCAACCTCAAAAAACGTGAGCGAGTGCAACCTCCAGGAATCTGGTGTGAAACCGGGGATGAAATTCATGTAAATGCAGTGTTAAATCATTTGTGTCATGGAGGCGCATACGGCAGGATACGCGCGGCCAACAGAAACACACATCATCACCCTCTCGTTCCGGGGGTGTAATAAAGACGGTCAAAAAGGCTGTCGAACATCTTTGCGGAGTATTTAAATGGCAATTAGCACACCGATGCTGGTGACATTTCTTATCTATATTTTTGGCATGATCCTGATAGGGTTCCTTGCGTGGCGTTCTACCAAGAACTTTGACGACTACATCCTCGGCGGGCGAAGCCTTGGGCCGTTCGTGACGGCGCTCTCTGCAGGCGCGTCGGATATGAGCGGCTGGCTGCTGATGGGGCTGCCGGGCGCCATCTTTATCTCCGGTATTTCAGAAAGCTGGATCGCCATCGGTCTGACGCTGGGGGCATGGATTAACTGGAAGCTGGTGGCCGGGCGTCTGCGCGTGCACACCGAAGCTAACAACAACGCCCTGACCCTGCCGGACTACTTCACCGGCCGTTTCGAAGATAACAGCCGCATCCTGCGTATTATCTCCGCGTTAGTTATTCTGCTGTTCTTCACCATCTACTGTGCCTCCGGCATCGTGGCAGGCGCGCGCCTGTTCGAAAGCACCTTCGGCATGAGCTATGAAACCGCACTGTGGGCGGGCGCGGCGGCGACCATCCTCTACACCTTCGTAGGCGGGTTCCTGGCCGTCAGCTGGACCGATACCGTGCAGGCCAGCCTGATGATTTTTGCCCTGATCCTGACCCCGGTGATTGTGATCCTGTCGGTAGGCGGCCTGGGTGACTCCCTGGCGGTGATTCAGCAGAAGAGCATAGAAAACGTCGATATGCTGAAAGGGCTGAACTTTGTTGCCATCGTGTCGCTGATGGGCTGGGGGCTGGGTTACTTCGGTCAGCCGCACATCCTGGCGCGCTTTATGGCGGCGGATTCTCACCACACCATCGTCCATGCCCGTCGTATCAGTATGGCGTGGATGATCCTCTGCCTGGGCGGCGCCTGTGCGGTGGGCTTCTTCGGTATCGCCTACTTCAACAACAACCCGTCGCTGGCAGGTGCAGTAAACCAGAACGCCGAGCGTGTGTTTATCGAGCTGGCGCAGGTGCTGTTTAACCCGTGGATCGCCGGTATTCTGCTCTCCGCTATTCTGGCGGCGGTGATGTCCACCCTGAGCTGCCAGCTGCTGGTCTGCTCCAGTGCCATCACGGAAGATCTCTACAAAGCCTTCCTGCGTAAGGGCGCCAGCCAGAAAGAGCTGGTGTGGGTCGGTCGCTTTATGGTGCTGGTGGTGGCGCTGGTCGCCATCGCGCTGGCGTCAAACCCGGAAAACCGCGTGCTGGGTCTGGTGAGCTACGCCTGGGCCGGCTTTGGTGCCGCCTTTGGTCCGGTGGTGCTGTTCTCCGTGATGTGGTCCCGCATGACTCGCAATGGCGCCCTGGCGGGGATGATCATCGGTGCGGTTACCGTTATCGTCTGGAAGCAGTTCGCCTGGCTGGGCCTGTATGAAATCATTCCGGGCTTTATCTTCGGCAGCATCGGGATCGTGGTCTTCAGCCTGATGGGTAAAGCGCCCTCTACCTCAATGCAGAAACGCTTTGCGGAAGCCGACGCGCAGTACCACACCACCGCGCCGACGAAGTTGCAGGCGCAGTAAGTGACAGACACGCTATAAGCCGGGCTTGCCCGGCTTTTTTTATTGCTAATTTCCGTGATTTACGCTGATATCGCTGGACAAATTACAATGAGGATAGCGAAGAATGAGACTTAAAAACGGACTTATGGCGGGCGCGCTTTTACTGCTGGCAGGCTGTAATGCCCCCTCACACAGCATCGCGGACAACACCTGCAAAGCCGATAACCAGATGCAGCAAACCACCCTCTATTTCGGCCTGAACCGTCCGGCAGGGGAGGCGATCACCGGCCAGGAGTGGCAGCAGTTTGTGGATCAGGACGTGACGCCGCGTTTTCGTGATGGCTTAACGGTATTTGATGCCCGCGGGCAGTGGCTGGGTAACGACGGAAAAGTGGCGCGTGAGTCGAGCAAGGCGCTGATGCTGATCCACGGTAAAGATGCGCAAAGTGAGAGCAATATCGAGGCGCTGCGCGGGATCTATAAAACGCGCTTCGCCCAGGAGTCGGTGATGCGCGTTGACCAGCCGGTGTGCGTGCAGTTTTAAACCCGCCCGGCGGCGCTGCGCTTGCACGGGCCTACGGTTTTGTAGGCCGGGTAAGCGACAGCGCCACCCGGCATTTGCACAGTATTAAAGAACTAATCCCGCAAAGCTCGCCGACAACAGACTCACCAGCGTCGCGCCATACACCAGACGCAGACCGAAGCGTGACACCACATTGCCCTGCTTCTCATTCAGCCCCTTAATCGCCCCGGCGACAATGCCAATAGAGGCAAAGTTAGCGAAGGAGACCAGGAACACCGACAGAATGCCCAGCCCGCGCGGGGTCATCTCTGCGGCAATTTTTTGCAGCTCGATCATCGCCACGAACTCGTTCGCCACCAGTTTAGTCGCCATAATGCCGCCCGCGTGCAGGGCATCGCTCAGCGGAATACCCACCAGCCAGGCCAGGGGATAGAAGACATAGCCCAGAATCTGCTGGAAGCTCAAGCCAAACAGGCTGGAGAAGAGGGCGTTGACGGCGCTGATCAGGGCAATAAAGCCAATCAGCATCGCCAGAATTATCATCGCCACTTTGAAGCCAGCCAGAATATATTCCCCCAGCATCTCAAAGAAACTCTGGGACTCATGCATCTTCTCCAGCTTAATTTCCGGCTCCGCTTCCGGGCGGGTCGGGTTAATCACCGTGAGGATGATAAAGGTGCTGAACATATTCAGGATCAGCGCCGCGACCACATATTTTGCTTCCAGCATCGTCATATAGGCGCCGACGATGGAGAGCGACACGGTGGACATGGCGGTGGCCGCCATGGTGAACAGACGACGCGAGGAGAGATCGCCCAGCACCCCTTTGTAAGCAATAAAGTTTTCCGACTGGCCCAGCGTCAGGGAGCTGATGGCGTTAAACGACTCCAGCTTGCCCATGCCGTTCACTTTCGACAGCAGGGTGCCGACTACGCGAATTATCACCGGCAGAATACGCCAGTGTTGCAGAATGCCGATCAGTGCGGAAATAAAAATAATCGGACACAACACTCCTAGGAAAATAAATGCCAGCCCTTTTTCTCCCATCCCGCCAAAGACAAAGTTGGTCCCTTCGGCGGCATATTTCAGCAACGATTCAAAGAAGCCCGAGACATACTGAATAACAAACAGGCCGCTTTCGGCATGGAGGAAAAAGAACGCCAGCGCAATCTCAATGACAATGAGTTGAATGACGTAGCGAATACGGACGTTGCGGCGGTCGAAGCTCACCAGCCAGGCCAGCGCAAGGATAACCACCAGCGCCAGCAAGAAGTGCAGGAATTGATACATAGTTGATTTTCAGCAGATTAATGAGGCGCATATTTAGCCACAGCCTGCTGTGAGCGTAAATGGGCATTTACGTTATAACTTATTCACCTTTTAGTCACTTATGTGACTATTTTTCCGGTACGGGTTTACATCCTGTCATCAAAATGCAGCATATTTCGCTTGTATTTCTTATTGCCGTAATGATAATCACTATCACAAGAATTTACCTTTCTTTGCATCAGTTGACGGCGAAAAACATTTAAGGTGTCGCATGTTTGTTCCATTCCTCATTATGTTACGTGAAGGGCTCGAAGCAGCCTTAATTGTCAGTCTTATCGCCAGCTATCTGAAACGCACCCAGCGGGGCCGCTGGATCGGCGTGATGTGGATTGGCGTCTTCCTTGCTGCCGCCCTCTGCCTGGGCCTGGGCATTGCCATCAACGAAACCACCGGTGAATTCCCGCAAAAAGAGCAGGAGCTGTTTGAAGGGATCGTGGCCCTGATTGCGGTGGTGATCCTCACCTGGATGGTCTTCTGGATGCGTAAAGTGTCCCGTAACGTCAAAGTCCAGCTGGAGCAGGCGGTGGACAGCGCGCTGGCGAAGGGCAAGAGTCACGGCTGGGCACTGATCATGATGGTCTTTTTCGCCGTGGCGCGTGAAGGGCTGGAGTCGGTCTTCTTCCTGCTGGCCGCCTTCCAGCAGGATGTCGGGATATGGCCGCCACTGGGCGCGGTGCTGGGCCTGGCGACCGCGGTGGTACTCGGTTTCCTGCTCTACTGGGGCGGCATTCGTCTCAATCTGGGCGCCTTCTTCAAATGGACCAGCCTGTTTATTCTGCTGGTGGCCGCCGGACTGGCCGCGGGAGCGATCCGCGCCTTCCATGAGGCGGGCCTGTGGAACCACTTCCAGGAGGTGGCGTTCGATCTCAGTAACGTTCTCTCTACCCATTCGCTGACCGGCACCCTGCTGGAGGGGATCTTTGGCTATCAGGAGACGCCGAGCGTCAGCGAAGTGGCGGTGTACTTTATCTATCTTATTCCGGCGCTGGCGCTGTTCTTTATGCCATCGCGCCCCAGCGCTCAGCCGTCGCGTACTGCGCCCTGAAGTGCTCATTGTAGTTACAACATACCTTTAAAAGGGAAAAGTCATGGCAATCCACTTTCGTCGCAGTGCATTACAGGCTGGCGTGGCCGCGCTGATCGCTTCTGCATTCGCCGCACAGGCCGCGGATGTTCCACAGGTAAAAGTTACCGTCAATGATAAACAGTGTGAGCCGATGACCATCACGGTCAATAGCGGTAAAACGCAGTTCATCATCCAGAACCACAGCCAGAAAGCGCTGGAGTGGGAGATCCTGAAAGGGGTGATGGTGGTGGAAGAGCGGGAAAACATCGCGCCGGGCTTTAGCCAGAAGATGACCGCCAACCTTGAGCCGGGCGAATACGACATGACCTGCGGCCTGCTGACCAACCCGAAAGGCAAGCTGATCGTGAAAGGTGCCGCCACCGCCGATGCCGCCAAAGGCGACGCGCTGTTGAGCCTCGGCGATGCCATTACCGCCTATAAAGCGTACGTCACTCAAGAGACCGCGGATCTGGTCGCGGGTACCAAAGCCTTTACCGACGCGGTGAAAGCGGGCGATATGGAAAAAGCGAAATCCCTCTATGCGCCGACCCGTCAGCACTACGAGCGTATCGAGCCGATTGCCGAGCTCTTCTCGGATCTCGATGGCAGCATCGACGCCCGTGAAGACGATTACGAGCAGAAAGCCGCCGATCCGAAATTCACCGGTTTCCACCGCCTGGAGAAAGCGCTGTTTGGCGACAACTCCACCAAAGGGATGGAGCAGTACGCGGAGCAGCTGAACAGCGACGTGCTGGAGCTGCAAAAACGCATCAGTGAGCTGGCCTTCCCGCCCTCAAAAGTGGTGGGTGGCGCGGCAGGGCTGATTGAAGAAGTGGCCGCCAGCAAGATCAGCGGGGAAGAAGATCGCTACAGCCATACCGACCTGTGGGACTTCCAGGCCAACGTCGAAGGCGCGCAGAAGATCGTTGACCTGCTGCGTCCTCAACTGCAAAAAGATAACAGCGCCCTGCTGGAAAAAGTGGATGCCAACTTTAAGAAAGTGAATACCATTCTGGCGAAGTACCGCACCAAAGAGGGCTTTGAGACTTACGACAAGCTGACCGATGCCGACCGTAATGCCCTGAAAGGGCCGATTACGACCCTGGCGGAAGATCTGGCGCAGCTGCGTGGCGTACTGGGTCTGGACTAAGTTGATGAACAAGCATGACGAGTACGACGTGGCTGAACCTTCACGACGTCGGTTGTTAAAAGGGGTAGGGGCGCTTGGCGGCGCCCTTGCTCTGACGGGCGGCTGTCCGGTGGCGCATGCGGCAAAACCGCAGAGTGCGCCGGGCACGCTCTCCCCGGATGCGCGAATGGAGACGCAGCCGTTTCACGGCCTGCATCAGGCCGGGATCTTAACCCCGCAGCAGGCTTCGATGATGCTGGTGGCTTTTGACGTGCTCGCCAGCGATAAAAGCGAGCTGGAGCGCCTGTTCCGTCTGCTGACCCAGCGCATTACTTTTCTGACCACCGGCGGCCCGGCGCCTGAGACGCCGAACCCGCGTCTGCCGCCGATGGATTCCGGTATTCTGGGGAGCTATATCGCCCCGGATAACCTCACCATGACGGTGTCGCTGGGGGCGTCGCTGTTTGATGGCCGCTTTGGTCTGGCGGCGCAGAAACCGAAATCGTTGCAGAAGATGGTGCGCTTCCCGAATGACTCCCTGGATGCGGCGTTGTGCCATGGCGATCTGCTGATCCAGATCTGCGCCAATACCCAGGACACGGTGATCCACGCCCTGCGGGATCTCATCAAGCACACCCCGGATCTGTTAAGCGTGCGCTGGAAGCGGGAAGGGTTTATCTCTGACCACGCCGCGCGCAGCAAAGGCAAAGAGACCCCGGTGAACCTGCTCGGCTTTAAGGATGGCACCGCCAACCCCAACAGCCAGGATGGGCCATTAATGGATCGGGTGGTGTGGGTGACCGCCGATCAGGGCGAACCGGCCTGGGCGGTGGGCGGCAGCTATCAGGCTGTACGCATTATTCAGTTCCGCGTGGAGTTCTGGGACCGGACGCCGCTGAAAGAACAGCAGACCATTTTTGGCCGCGACAAGCAGAGCGGTGCGCCGCTGGGCATGAAGAACGAGCACGACGTGCCGGATTACGCCAGCGACCCGGAGGGCAATGTTATCGCCCTCGACAGTCATATCCGCCTCGCCAACCCGCGTACTCAGGAGACCGAACAAAACCTGATGATGCGCCGGGGCTACAGCTACTCGCTGGGGGTGACCAATTCCGGTCAGCTGGATATGGGGCTGCTGTTTGTCTGTTTCCAGCACGATCTGGAGAAGGGCTTTTTGACCGTGCAGAAACGCCTGAACGGCGAGGCGCTGGAAGAGTACGTCAAACCCATTGGCGGAGGCTACTTCTTTGCGCTGCCTGGCGTACAGGATAAAAACGGCTGGCTTGCTCAGGGGCTGCTTGAGGCCTGAATACCGTCCCGCTTACCCCTTAAGCGGGACAGTTTTTTTCTCGTCCCACTATCTCTTTGTTATAATTCTGTAATATCCCCATAGCAGACTAAGTATCGCTGTCAGGCGAATCTTAAAAGTTGCATTCAGGTAAAAATAATGTTGCATTCATGCTAAATCCTGATGTACTTAAATTAAGAAAGCGGTAAACCTTACAGTGAACATGAATCACTCTGGAGATCGCGAATGGTTGGGTCCTCAACTGGACATGGTAAACGCAACAACCGCAGCACACGGCGCGGAGGCCCACACTCCGGCAGCGATCTCTTCACCGAAAAATTCTCCCCCTCCACAGTAAATCCTGATTTTTCCGACCTGACGAATGGTGAGCATAGCGATTCGGCCGGGTCATTTAACCAAGCAAGCTATGGCTTAGAAGGAAGCCAACCCTCAGATGTTTGTTCGCCTAATCGCACCGACTCTGGTGCGAGTGATGAATACCAACAACTCAAGGTGCTATCCATGGGAAGACAAAAAGCAGTGATCAAAGCTCGTCGTGAAGCAAAACGTGTGCTGAGACGGGATTCACGTAGCCATAAACAGCGTGAAGAAGAGTCGGTCACCTCGCTTGTGCAGATGAGTGGTGTTGAAGCAATTGGCATGGCGCGGGACTGCCGTGATACGACCCCAATTGCGGCACGCAACGACGCTCAGGCGCAGTACCTGAATGCTATCGAGAGTAAGTCGCTTATTTTCGCCACCGGGGAAGCCGGGTGCGGGAAAACGTGGATAAGTGCAGCCAAAGCGGCGGAGGCGCTGATTCATAAGGACGTCGATAAAATCATTGTCACCCGTCCGGTATTGCAGGCTGATGAAGATCTCGGCTTCTTGCCAGGCGATATTTCGGAGAAATTTGCCCCTTACTTCCGGCCCGTTTATGACGTGCTGGTGAAGCGTCTGGGGGCCTCTTTTATGCAGTACTGCCTGCGTCCCGAAATCGGTAAGGTTGAAATTGCGCCGTTCGCCTATATGCGCGGACGTACATTTGAAAATGCAGTTGTGATTCTCGACGAGGCTCAGAACGTAACTGCTGCGCAAATGAAGATGTTCTTAACGCGCCTCGGGGAGAACGTGACGGTTATCGTCAATGGCGATATCACCCAGTGCGACCTGCCGGCAGGGGTTCCGTCCGGGCTGAGCGACGCGCTGGCACGTTTTGAGGAAGATGAGATGGTGGGCATTGTGCGTTTCAATAAAGACGACTGTGTACGCTCGGCGCTGTGCAAGCGGACGCTGCAGGTCTATTCCCGGTAATGGTATAACCTTCTCGTTTTACTTTCTTCTGCAATCCCTTCCCGGCGCAATGCCGGGAAGCTGCGTCTGTCGAAACACTTCTGTTGGGTTGTCTATTTAAAGATCACATTATGATGATGTCATACTTATTTCGTATAGAAAATGCCGGGTATTACGCAACGTTTTGCTGTATCTATAAGTCTTAACGTTAATTCAAATGGGCTTTTTAATAAAAAATGCAGAAGTGTGATATTAAATCATAATACCCACAAAATATGTATGAAAATCATGAGCAGGCTAATTATAAATAATCAATTAAACGTGAATGTTGTCACAATTCATTACTGCCATGCGAATATTAAGTTGGTCTCTTTCGGGCTATTATCTATGTTTCGTAGTAATCCAAACACAATTCTATAAAGAAACTTCCAGGGAATCCGTTTTCTCTGGACCATCACGCTGAGGGCCATACATGAACGAACTGGTTGGTGCAATTAATGGTGTTATCTGGAGCCCGGCGTTAATATTTTTATGCCTGGGTGTCGGCCTCTATTTCTCACTGCGTAGTCGCTTTCTGCAATTACGCCATGTTAAACATATGGTCGCGCTGATGTTTCAGGGGCGCGCCACCGATGCAGGGGTGTCGTCGTTTCAGGCACTGACGATGACGCTGGCAGGACGTGTGGGGACCGGGAATATTGCCGGCGTAGCGACCGCCATTACCTTTGGTGGTCCTGGCGCGCTGTTCTGGATGTGGATGGTAGCCTTTTTGGGTGCCAGCTCTGCTTTTGTTGAATCCACGCTGGGTCAGGTTTATAAAGAGAAAATTAACGGTGAATATCGTGGCGGTCCT
>NZ_JBBCPK010000020.1:0-54771 GCF_037150775.1 Leclercia sp. M50 | reverse complement strand
GGGGATCGCCCCGCGGCTATAAAAGGAAATGCTATGAAGTCTGTATTAAAAGTTTCACTGGCTGCACTTACCCTGGCTTTTGCGGTCTCTTCTCAGGCTGCTGATAAGAAACTGATTGTTGCCACCGACACCGCCTTCGTACCGTTCGAATTTAAACAGGGCGACCAGTACGTTGGTTTTGATGTGGATCTGTGGGCGGCTATCGCCAAAGAACTGAAGCTGGACTACACCCTGAAGCCAATGGACTTCAGCGGTATCGTGCCGGCCCTGCAAACCAAAAACGTTGACCTGGCGCTGGCCGGTATCACCATTACTGACGCACGTAAAAAAGCGATCGACTTCTCTGACGGCTACTACAAAAGCGGCCTGCTGGTGATGGTGAAAGCGGATAACAACGACGTTAAAAGCGTGAAAGATCTCGACGGCAAAGTGGTTGCGGTGAAGAGCGGCACCGGTTCTGTTGATTACGCCAAGGTAAATATCAAATCGAAAGATCTGCGCCAGTTCCCGAACATCGACAACGCCTACATGGAACTTGGCACCAACCGTGCTGACGCCGTGCTGCACGACACGCCAAACATCCTTTACTTCATCAAAACCGCAGGCAATGGCAAGTTCAAAGCGGTAGGTGATTCCCTGGAAGCACAGGAATACGGTATCGCCTTCCCGAAAGGCAGCGACGAGCTGCGTACTAAAGCGAATGGCGCGCTGAAAACCCTGCGCGAGAACGGCACCTACAACGAAATCTATAAAAAATGGTTCGGTACTGAACCTAAATAAAACAGCCTGTTAAACAGGAACTGTACTGCCCGGTGACGCTTGCGTTGACCGGGCCTACAATTGTAACCATCCCCCTGATGGTTAATTGTCTGTTTTCACCACGGTATACAGGAACTCATCATGCAGTTTGACTGGAGCGCCATCTGGCCCGCCATTCCTCTTTTGCTTGAAGGCGCCAAAATGACCCTGTGGATTTCGGTCCTCGGTCTGGTTGGCGGGTTGATTATCGGCCTTGTCGCCGGTTTTGCCCGCACCTACGGCGGCTGGATAGCCAACCACGTAGCGCTGGTTTTCATCGAAGTTATCCGCGGCACGCCGATTGTGGTGCAGGTGATGTTTATCTATTTCGCACTGCCGATGGCCTTTACCGACCTGCGGATTGACCCGTTCAGCGCGGCGGTGGTCACCATCATGATCAACTCGGGCGCCTATATCGCCGAGATCACCCGCGGTGCGGTACTGTCGATCCACAAAGGCTTCAGCGAGGCCGGTCTGGCGCTGGGTCTCTCCCGTCGCGAAACCATCCGCCACGTGATCCTGCCGCTGGCGCTGCGCCGCATGCTGCCACCGCTGGGTAACCAGTGGATCATCAGCATTAAAGACACCTCGCTGTTCATTGTTATCGGCGTGGCTGAACTGACCCGTCAGGGCCAGGAGATCATTGCCGGTAACTTCCGTGCGCTGGAGATCTGGAGCGCCGTGGCCGTGGTCTATCTGATTATTACGCTGGCGCTGAGCTTCGTGCTGCGTCGTCTTGAAAGAAGGATGAAAATCCTGTGATTGAATTTAAAAACGTCTCCAAGCACTTCGGTCAAACCCAGGTGCTGCACAACATCGACCTGACTATTCAGACCGGCGAAGTAGTGGTCATTATCGGGCCGTCCGGCTCCGGCAAATCAACCCTGCTGCGCTGCATCAACAAGCTGGAGGAGATCACCAGCGGCGATCTGATTGTCGATGGCCTGAAGGTTAACGACCCGAAAGTGGACGAGCGCCTGATCCGCCAGGAAGCGGGCATGGTGTTCCAGCAGTTTTATCTCTTCCCGCACCTGACGGCGCTGGAAAACGTGATGTTTGGCCCCCTGCGCGTGCGCGGCGCCGACAAAGCGGCAGCCGAGCGGCTTGCAAAAGAGCTGCTGGCGAAAGTGGGGCTGGCGGAGCGCGGGCATCACTACCCGTCCGAGCTCTCCGGCGGTCAGCAGCAGCGCGTGGCCATCGCCCGTGCGCTGGCGGTGAAACCGAAGATGATGCTCTTCGATGAGCCAACCTCGGCCCTCGACCCGGAACTGCGCCACGAAGTGCTGAAAGTTATGCAGGATCTGGCGGAAGAAGGGATGACTATGGTGATCGTGACCCACGAAATCGGCTTTGCCGAGAAAGTGGCCTCACGCCTGATCTTTATCGACAAAGGCCGTATTGCCGAAGATGGCAATCCGCAGACGTTGATTGAGAACCCACCGAGCCAGCGTTTGCAGGAGTTTTTGCAGCACGTTGCGTAAGTTTTTGCCCTTTGTAAGCCGGGTAGGCGTAGCCGTCACCCGGCTTTTTTATTGCCGGAATTCTCCCAAAAACCCCCCGCCCCCGCGCGCCTTCTATACTTATCACTTTGCACAATTTTGTCACCGGAGGACATCGTGCCGTGGATTTTGCTGCTCCTGATAAGCCTGTTTTGTCTGCCTGCCCAGGCCGTCAGCCTGCCGGGCATTCCCGCCGCCACCGCCAGCGAGCAGAGCACGCCGCCACCGGAGCCGGACGTTGAGCAGAAAAAGGCGGCCTACTCGGCGCTGGCCGATGTGCTGGAAAATGACGCCTCGCGCAAGGAGCTGATCGATCAGCTGCGCAGCGTGGCTGCCACACCGCCTGAAACACCGGTGCCTAAAATTACCCCGCCGGAGATTGCCGACGAGAAAACGGTGCTGGAGAACGTCACTGATATCAGCCGTCACTATGGTGATGCCCTCGCCTCACGTTTCGCCCAGCTCTACCGCAACCTGATCGGCTCCCCGCATAAGGCCTTTAACCCGCAAACCTTCACCGCCGCCGCGCAGCAGTTTCTGATCCTGGCCGGACTGGTCTTTGCCTTTTACTGGATGGTGAGGCTCTGCGCCTGGCCGTTGTACCGCAAAATGGGGAGCTGGGGGCGCAAAAAGAACCGCGAAACCAGCAGCTGGGTTCATCTGCCGCTGACCATCGCCGCGGCCTTTATTATCGATCTGCTGCTGCTGGCGCTAACCCTGTTTATTGGCCAGATGCTGCGTGAGTATCTCAACACCGGCAACCCGACCATTGCCTTCCAGCAGGCGCTGTTCCTCAATGCCTTCGCGCTGATTGAATTCTTCAAAGCGATCCTGCGGCTGATATTTTGCCCGCGGGTGCCCGATCTACGACCTTTCGCCATTAACGACAGCGCCGCGCAGTACTGGTCGCTACGCCTGAGTATTCTGAGCGGCCTTATCGGCTATGGCCTGCTGGTAGCGGTGCCGATTATCTCCAATCAGGTCAACGTGCAGATTGGCGCCCTGGCCAACGTGCTGATTATGCTCTGTATTACCGTCTGGGCGCTGTACCTGATCTTTCATAACAAGCGCGCCATTACCGAAGGACTGCTCCACCTTGCCGACCGTTCGCTGGCCTTCTTCAGCCTGTTTATTCGCGCTTTCGCGCTGGTGTGGCACTGGCTGGCGAGCGCCTATTTTATTGTGCTCTGCTTCTTCTCCCTCTTCGATCCGGGCAACAGCCTCAAGTTTATGATGGGGGCGACCTTCCGCAGCCTGGCCATCGTCGGCATTGCCGCCTTCGTGTCGGGGCTGCTCTCCCGCTGGCTGGCTAAAACCATCACCCTCTCGCCGCACGTGCAGCGCAGCTATCCGGAGCTGCAAAAACGGCTCAACGGCTGGATCTCCGTGTCGCTGAAGGTGGCGCGGTTCCTGACGGTCTGCGTCGCCATTATGCTGCTGCTCAGCGCCTGGGGGTTGTTCGACTTCTGGAACTGGCTGCACAACGGCGCAGGGGAAAAGACGGTCGATATTCTGATCCGTATCGCGCTGATCCTCTTCTTCTCCGCCATCGGCTGGACGATCCTGGCGAGCCTGATCGAAAACCGGCTGGCGTCAGATATTCATGGCCGGCCACTGCCCAGCGCCCGCGCCCGAACGCTGCTGACGCTGTTCCGTAACGCGCTGGCGGTGGTCATCAGCACCATTACCATCATGATTGTGCTCTCGGAAATTGGCGTCAACATCGCTCCGCTGCTGGCAGGGGCCGGGGCGCTGGGGCTGGCGATCTCTTTTGGCTCCCAGACGCTGGTGAAGGACATTATCACCGGGATCTTTATTCAGTTTGAAAACGGGATGAATACCGGGGATCTGGTGACCATCGGGCCGCTGACCGGCACGGTGGAGCGGATGTCGATTCGTTCGGTGGGGGTGCGGCAGGATACCGGGGCGTATCACATTATTCCGTGGTCATCGATCACTACCTTCGCCAACTTTGTCCGCGGCATCGGGTCGGTGGTGGCGAACTATGATGTGGACAGGCATGAAGATGCCGAAAAAGCGAAAGACGCGCTGAAAGCGGCGGTGGATGAGCTGCTGGAGAGGGAGGATATTCGCGGGCTGATTATCGGCGAGCCGTCGTTTGCCGGGATTGTCGGCCTGACCAGCACCGCCTTTACCCTGCGCGTGTCGTTCACCACCCAGCCGCTGAAACAGTGGACGGTGCGTTTCGCCCTCGACAGCATGGTGAAAAAACACTTTGACCAGGCGAACGTGCGGATGCCGGTGCAGATGTATCAGCTGCTGCCGTCGCCGGGCCCGACACCACCGTCACCGCAGGAGCCCACCCTGTAGCCCCGGTAAGCGCAGCGCCACCGGGGAGAAGCGGTTAACGCTGGCGGCGTCTGGCATTGTCCATAAAGGTCCAGGCGATAAAGCGGCTCTGCTTCTGTCCCTGGGCCATCTCTTTCTTCACCACTTTGACCGCACCGATATCGGTCAGGGCGCGGTAGAGCGGTGGCAGGTTTTCGCTGCGGGAGACCAGGGTAGTAAACCACTTCACCTGACGGGCAAACTGGGCGCTTTCGGCAATCATCTTCGTGATAAAGGCCACTTCGCCGCCTTCGCACCAGAGCTCCTGCTGCTGGCCGCCGAAGTTCAGCGCGGCATCGGCCGCCTGGCCGAGGTTGCGACGCTTACGCTCGCTGCCCGCCCGGGCGGATTCAGCGGAATCATGGAACGGCGGATTACACAGGGTGGCATCGTACTGTTCGTTTTTATGGATAATACCCGTGAAGATTGCCGAGGCCTCTTTCTGACGACGCAGACGGATGGCGCGGCTCATGCCGGGGTTACCGTTAATGATGGCCGTGGCGTTGGCAAACGCCTGCGGGTCCACTTCGCTGCCGGTAAAGCGCCAGCCATATTCATGCACACCAATCAGCGGGTAAATGAGGTTCGAGCCGGTGCCGATATCCAGGAGGGTTGCCTCTGCGGGAGCGACGCCGTTGTTACCCTCCGCCAGCAGATCGGCGAGATGGTGAATGTAGTCGGCACGCCCCGGCACCGGTGGGCAGAGATAGCCGTCCGGAATATCCCACTGCGTCACCCCGTAGAAATGCATCAGCAGCGCTTTATTCAGCGTCTTCACCGCCTGTGGATCGGCGAAGTTCACCGTTGGCTCGCCTGTGGGCGTCTGGGTGATAAATTCGCGCAGCGCCGGACAGCTCTCGCATAAGGCATTCATGTCGTAACGGCTACGGTGGCGGTTGCGAGGATGCAACCCCGGCTTCTGGGATGTCATGGCGTTCTCCTGTAAACAGCGGCGTAAGATACCCGTTGCGGGCGCAACGGTAAATATTTCTCTGCGCCGCAGAATAAAACACCAGAAATCAGTCACCTGTATGTCGCTGATTTGTCATGGAATTGTCAAAAAATGTCGTTCAAAAAATAAGCAGATCATCATCAATTTTTTGCCCTAAATCACACTCTGAGCCGTTCTACACTTACTGTGCATCACCCGTTGTCAATCAGAGGAAGTGATTATGAAAAAATACCTGGTAATGCTCGCTGCCGCTTCACTGGCAGGTGCGTCGTTTGCTGCATGGTCAATCGAATCACTCAGCAATGGCGATACCGGTCAACTGAGACCAGCCGGAACCGTGCAGGCTTCTGGCGCAAGAAACCTTGACGATCTGCAGGACAAACTGGCTGAGAAAGCGCGTGAACAAGGTGCTAAAGGCTTTGTGGTAAATTCTGCCAGCGGCGACAACACCATGTTCGGTACCGCCACGATTTACAAGTAATCCCCGCTCTGCACTGCATACTGCATCCCCCGGGGTGCAGTTCATTTTTTGCCCAAAATCCACTTTGTGAAGTTTTTTAGCAGGCAATGTAAATTTACGTATTTCATTTTGTTGACGAGAGTGATAAAAAGTGACGCCAAATGATAATGTTTATCACAATAATTATCATTTGTAGGCTCATTACGGATATCACGTGGCACAGGATAAGGCGCAGACCTGCCTGACAACGTAATGAAAACTCGATACTAAAAATTATAAGTCGCTAAACAATATGGATAAAAATCGCAACGTTCCGAACAGCTTTAACTCGCTGACCTTTTTTGCGGGTCTGTGTATCGGTCTTTCCCCGGTGGCGACAGCGCTTGCCGCAGACAGCACGGATAACAAACCTGACGATACCCTGGTGGTGGAGGCGGCCCAGCCTTCGCTCTATGCCCCGCAAAAGTCTGCCGACGCCAAATTCAGCCGCCCGGTGGCAGACACCACCCGTACCATGACGGTGATTTCCGAGCAGGTGCTGAAGGATCAGGGCACCACCAATCTGACCGACGCCCTGAAAAACGTTCCGGGTGTCGGCGCCTTTTTCGCCGGTGAAAACGGCAACTCCACCACCGGCGACGCGGTCTACATGCGCGGCGTGGATACCTCGAACAGCATCTACGTTGACGGTATTCGCGACATCAGCACCACCACCCGTGACACTTTCAACACCGAACAGGTGGAAGTGATCAAAGGGCCGTCCGGCAGCGATTACGGACGCAGCGCCCCGAGCGGCTCGATCAATATGATCAGCAAACAGCCGCGTCTGGATTCCGGTATTGATGCCTCTGCCAGCATTGGCAGCGCCTATATGCGCCGTGGAACCCTCGATATTAACCAGGTGATGGGCGATACCTCGGCGTTTCGTCTGAACCTGATGGGTGAAAAAACTCACGATGAAGGGCGCGATAACGTTAAAAACGAGCGCTACGGCGTGGCCCCTTCCCTCGCCCTGGGGCTGGGAACGGAAAACCGCCTCTACCTGAACTACCTGCATGTCACCCAGCACAACACTCCGGACGGCGGGATCCCGACTATCGGGTTGCCGGGCTACTCTGCCCCCTCAGCGGGCACCGCGGCGCTGAATCACTCCGGCAAGGTGAACACCAGCAACTTCTACGGCACCGATTCCGATTATGACGATTCTACGTCTGACACCGCCACGATGCGCTTTGAGCACGACTTTAACGACAACACCACCCTGCGCAACACCACGCGCTGGTCGCGGGTGAAGCAGGATTATCTGATGACCGCCGTAATGGGTGGCGCCAGCAACATCACCCAGCCTGACCGTAATAATGTGGACACCTGGACCTGGTCGCGCCTCGCCAACACCAAAGATGTCAGCAATAAGATCCTGACCAACCAGACCAACCTGACCACTAAATTCTATACCGGCAGCGTCGGCCACGATATCAGTACCGGAGTGGAGTTCACCCGTGAAACCCAGACCAACTACGGCGTGGATGCCCTCACCCCGCCGCCGGTCAATATCTATCATCCGAACAGCAACGTCGATATTGGCGGCCTGAACAACAATGGCGCTAATGCCAATGGCCGGACCGATACCTTCGGTCTGTACGCCTTCGATACGTTGCAGGTCACCCGTGATTTCGAGCTGAACGGCGGGATTCGTCTCGATACCTACCATACCGACTATGACAGCGCCAGCATTTGCGGCGGCACGGGGCGTGGAGCTGTGGCCTGCCCGGCCGGCACACCGAAAGGTTCCCCGGTCACGACGATCGATACCGCTACCTCCGGTAACCTGGTCAACTGGAAGGCCGGAGCGCTTTATCACCTGAACGAATACGGCAACGTCTATGTGAACTACGCCATCTCCCAGCAGCCGCCAGGCGGCAATAACTTCGCGCTGGCCCAGGGCGGAAGCGGCAGCAGCGCCAACCGCACCGACTTTGAGCCGCAGAAGGCCAAAACCAGCGAGCTGGGCACCAAATGGCAAGTGCTCGATAAGCGTCTGCTCCTGACCGCGGCGGTCTTCCGTACCGACATCGAAAACGAAGTCGAGCAGAACGACGACGGCACTTACTCCCAGTACGGTAAAAAACGCGTCGAAGGTTATGAGCTGTCGGCAGCCGGTAACATCACCCCGGCCTGGCAGGTGATCGGCGGCTATACCCAGCAGCGCGCCAGCGTGCGCACCGGCAATGACGTGGCGCAGGATGGCACCTCATCTCTGCCCTATACCCCGGAACATGCCTTTACCCTGTGGAGCCAGTACCAGGCCACGGACGATCTCTCCGTTGGCGCAGGCGCCCGCTATATTGGCAGCATGCACCGCGGCGCTGACGGCGCGGTGGGTACGCCGTCGTTCACCGAAGGGTACTGGGTGGCGGATGCCAAACTGGGCTATCGCGTCAACCGCAACCTCGACATGCAGCTCAACGTCTACAACCTGTTTGATGAAGACTATGTCGCCTCCATCAACAAGAGCGGCTACCGTTACCATCCGGGCGAGCCGCGCACCTTTATGTTAACGGCGAACATGCACTTCTGATCCTCTGGGGAGCTTCGCTCCCCATGTTTCAGTGCACGTCTGATCCGCGTGGGGCTTTAGCCCTACGCTTCGGAGAATTATTATGATGTATCACATTCCGGGCGTGCTGAACGCCGATGAGGTAGCGCACTTTTGCGCCCAACTGGAGCAGGCCCCGTGGATTGACGGGCGCGCCACGGTAGGCAACCAGGGGGCGCAGGTTAAAAACAACCAGCAGGTAGACACCCAAAGCCCGCTGTATGCCACGCTACAGGCCGCGGTATTGCAGGCGGTGAATCAGCACCCGCTCTTTTTTGCCGCCGCTCTGCCGCGCCAGATCTCAAGCCCGCTGTTTAACCGCTACCAGCAGCAGGAGACCTACGGTTTTCACGTTGACGGCGCCGTGCGTAGCCATCCGCAAAGCGGCTGGATGCGGACCGATCTCTCCGCCACCCTCTTTTTAAGCGACCCCGACAGCTACGAGGGCGGCGAGCTGGTGGTGAACGACACCTACGGCCAGCACAGCGTCAAGCTCCCGGCGGGCGATCTGGTGCTCTATCCCTCCAGCAGCCTGCACTGCGTCACGCCGGTCACCCGCGGCGTGCGGGTAGCCTCCTTTATGTGGATCCAGCCGATGATCCGCGACGATAAAAAGCGCGGCATGCTGTTCGAGCTGGATCGCAACATCCAGACCCTTCGTGCCCGTCACGGCGAAAGCGACGAAGTGCTCTCCCTGCTGAATCTCTATCACAACCTGCTGCGTGAATGGTCTGAAATCTAGCCGTTCGCCTTGATTGTACGTTTTTTGGCCCCATAGTTACTGAACAGCGCAATAACCTGTCAGGAGGGGTCTATGGCTTCCGGTTGGGCGAATGATGATGCCGTTAACGAACAGATCAACAGTACCATTGAAGATGCGGTGGCGCGGGCGCGGGGCGAAATTCCGCGAGGCGAAAGCCTGAAATTCTGCGAAGAGTGTGAAGAGCCGATCCCCGCAGCGCGGCGCAAGGCGGTGCCTGGCGTGCGGCTTTGTATCGCCTGTCAGCAGGAGAAAGATTCACATAATGCATCACACGCAGGATATAATCGCAGAGGATCGAAAGACAGCCAGTTACGCTGACTGCTATGCTGGCTATGAGGCCACGCAAGCGATTACTTTTTTGTGCACGAATTTTAGCCCCTGGTTTGGCAAAATGTGCCCTCTCCGTCCCGTCTGTAAAGCGCAACGGCAAGAAACGTAAATCCATTCACTGAATTTATTAATATTCAATAACTTATTTGTCATTCAAATTTTTCGAAGGATGACGTCAATTCTCTTCGATTTTATCTCTCGCAAAAAAGCGTGATACTTATCACATCGACGGAACAACGTCCCCTTAACAGAATAACCTGCGAGATACTGACCATGAAAACCATCAAATATGCTGTCGCTGCTGTTGCCCTGACTACTCTCTCTTTCGGTGCTTTCGCTGCGGAATCTGTGACCGCTGCCCAGGCAAACAGCATGAATAAAATCGGTGTGGTCAGTGCAGAAGGCGCGACCACGCTGGATGGCCTGGAAGCACGTCTGGCGGCGAAAGCTGAAGCCGCGGGCGCGACCGGTTACACCATTACCTCCGCTAATACCAACAACAAGCTGAGCGGCACCGCGGTTATCTACAAATAACCTGACCCTTATCTCTGCTCTGCTCGCCGGTTCGCTGGCGAGATGTTCCAACCCTCATTGACCCTGTTGTTATTTTTTTGGCCCGTTCATCGCTGGACGGGCCTTTTTTTAGTTAAAAACTCTGGTTAACCCGCGCCAGACCGGCCTCCACCGTCTCCACCTGGCCGCTCGCCAGCAGGCAACAGGCCATCTGCAGCTTCAGGGAGTGCGGCACCGCTTCGCGCCCGGCGAGGCAGCCCTCAATCCAGCGCGCCGTGGTTTCAGCATCCTTCGCTTGCGGCAGAACAACGTCGCTGTTCTCTTCGCCGCGCTCCAGCACCACCCGGGTGCCCGCCGCATCAATCAGCGTTAGCTGCGGACAGCGCTGCGGGTTGGCATAGACTTCGCCTTCCGTCCCGTGCATCAGAAGCCCTCTGCCACCGATATCGGCAAAAAATGTCGCCACGCGGGTGACATATTCCGGGTGCGACACGCTGGAAAGGCGGAGCGCGGCATCTTCTGCAAACGGCGTCGCCAGCTTCGCCAGGGTATGGGCGCTGTTACGCACCCCCATACGCCAGCGCATCGCCAGCTGTTTTTCCAGCGGCGGACAGAGAGTACTCACCGGGATATAGACCGGATGATGCCCATCCAGCTTCGCCTGCGCCTGGCCGCCGTGACGGGTCGGCTCAATGCCCAGCAGGGTGAAAATGGTTTCCGTCAGCACGCGGGTCGGATCTTCACTCACGCCGTGCACCACCACCGGGAAACCCAGCTTATGCAGCAGGATCGCCAGCAGCGGGGTCAGGTTGGCTTGCTTACGCGCCCCGTTATAACTTGGGATCACCACCGGCATCGGCTTTGCGACCGGGGGCGTCAGGCGCAGGGTTTGTGCCTGCATCGCCTCATAGAAGCCCCGCATTTCGCCTTCGCCCTCACCCTTAATGCGCAGCGCAATCAAAATGCCGCCCATCTCCAGGTCCGGCACCTCACCGTTCAGCATCGCGGTATAGAGGGCCCGGGCGGTCTCCTGATCCAGGTCGCGGGCATGATTTTTCCCTCGACCGACCTCTTTAATAATTTTGCGATAATCCACGATCGTTCTCCTTGTGACATCTTATTAACACTATAGCGTTGATAAGGGGCCATCGAACAGACATTTCTCTTATCGCTATCGGGTAAAATAAAAATTAACCCGTTGTATTTGCAATAAAAATTATATTGCAACCGCTAATGAAATTACTATTGACCAGGCCAATGTTTATTAATTTGCAATAAATTACGTAAATTAGCCCCCGATAAAAAGTCGCCCCGCTTTTTTCCAAAAATTAATCACAACGGATGTTATAAACACCGGAATTCACTCAGGAATTATTATGCGTAAAATTGTCTCCGGCACCTTTATTGCCACTGCATTATGTTGTTCTGTCTCTGCCTGGGCTGCAACCAGCGGCGAGGGGCAAATTAATTTTACGGGTGAGATCATTGATTCCGCCTGCCAGGTGGTCAATGGCGTCAGCAGCCCGCTGGATGTGTCCCTTGGCAAAGTGTCACAAACGGCCTTCACCGGTTCTGGTTCCACCACCGGCACCATCCGATTTGATATTCAACTGAAAGACTGCCCGGAAACCATCACCAGCGCGGCCATCACCTTTGGTGGCTCCGCTGACGGCACCAACGCCAACGTGCTGGCCGTCACCCCAGGCACCGGTGCGGCAACCGGCGTGGGTATTCAGCTGCTGGATAAAACCGAAAATCCGCTGAGCCTCTATACCGCCTCGACCAGCTATACCCTGCAGTCTGGCACCACTACCAACGATCTGGTATTTGGCGCGCGCTATATCCAGACCGGCAGCACCATCACCGCCGGTCCGGCGAATGCCGTCTCCACCTTTACCGTAATGTACAACTAATCCTGTTACGCCTGGCCCCTGCGGTCAGGCGCTGTCAGCTTTATTCAGAGTCCCACCATGCGTAAATCTATTTTCATCGCCTCCCTGTTAGTCATGACCACCGCCGCTCACGCCGGGGTGATTATCGAAGGGACCCGTTTAATTTATCAGGGAGATAAAAAAGAAGCGTCGTTAGGGATTTCCAACCCGGATAACCTCGACTACCTGGTGCAGTCCTGGGTAGAGAACGTTGATGCCGGGCGGGATAAAGCGCCGTTTCTCATCACCCCGCCGCTGTTTCGCCTCGATGGCAGACAGGACAACGTCCTGCGCGTCGTGCGCACCGGGGGCAATCTGCCAGCCGATCGCGAATCGCTCTACTGGCTGAATATTAAATCTATCCCCTCTACCTCCCCGAACGAGAGCAGCAACACCCTGCAAATCGCCATTAAAACGCGGATCAAACTGATCTACCGTCCGAGCGGAGTGAGCGGCAAGCCGGATGAGGTGGCAGATAAATTACGCTGGCATAAACAGGGGAATAACCTGGTGGTGAGCAACCCGACACCGTTTTACATGAACTTCCAGTCCATCACCGTAGGCGGCAAAAAAGTCAGCAATGTCACCTGGGTGGCTCCCGACAGCGACGCGCACTTTGCCGTGCCGGGCGGCATCACCGGCAACACGGTTTCCTGGAAAATTATCAACGATTATGGCGCGGTGAGCCACGCCCTGTCTGCACCACTGCAATAAGCCCGACGCCGCCATGCCCTGGGACTACTCCACCAAAGCCCCCCGTAACCCCGTACGCACCCTGCTGATTGCCCTGGGCTGCGCGGTGCTGAGCGTGGGGGTACAGCAGGTGCTGGCGGAGGATTATTTCAACCCGGCGCTGCTGGATATCGACACGCCCGGCCAGGGCAAAACCGACCTCTCGCTGTATGAGAAGGGCCCGGGCATCGCGCCGGGGAGCTATCAGGTGGATGTCTATGTGAATAATAATAAAGTGGCTAACAGAAAGATCGCCTTTGGCCTGCAACAGCCAGCCAGCGGTCCGGCCACCCTGCAACCCTGCCTCTCGCCAGAAACCCTCAAGAGCCTGGGTATCCAGAGCGATAAATTCAGCGTCACCAAGGATGACGGCTGTGTCGATCTCTCTGGGTTACCGGCCGCCAGCGCCACTTTCCGCCCCGGCCAGCAGCAGCTGCTGCTGAGCATCCCCCAGGCGGCCATTGTTCCCGTGCCTCACGGTTATGTGGCGCCGGATGAGATGGACAACGGGATCAACGCTTTCCTACTGAACTACAGCTACTCCGCCGAGGATAGCCGCAGCCGGGGTGAAGAGGGCAGCCACCAGCGTAATGAATATCTCAACCTGCGGCCGGGACTGAACCTCGGCGCCTGGCGTCTACGCAACTACTCCACCTGGAGCCGCACCCGGGACGATCGTACCACGCAGCACAACTTCTCCCCGGTCTACAGCTATGCCCAGCGCAATATCCTGTCGCTGGGCAGCGTCGTCACCCTTGGAGAAAGCTCTACCCCCTCCGACGTGTTTGATAGCCTATCGTTCACCGGGGCGCAGATTGCCTCCGACGATGACATGCTGCCGGACAGCCTGAAGGGCTTCGCCCCCCGCATTCGCGGCGTGGCGCACAGTAACGCCCAGGTGGTGGTGCGCCAGAACGGCTACGTGATCTATCAGAACTACGTCGCCCCCGGCGCGTTTGAAATTAACGATCTCTACCCTACCGGCGGCAGCGGCGATCTGAACGTTACCGTCAAAGAGACCGATGGCAGCGAGCAGCACTTTGTGGTGCCTTACGCCTCGGTGCCAGTTTTACAGCGTGAAGGCCGCTTCAAGTACAGCCTGACCGGCGGGCGCTACCGCAGCTATGACCACAGCGTGGAGAAGACACCGTTCCTGCAGGGCACCGGGATCTACGGCCTGCCGTATGATATCACCGCCTACGGCGGTATCCAGACCAGTCAGTATTACGATGCCCTGGCGCTCGGCACCGGTAAAAACATCGGTGACTGGGGAGCATTTTCGGTGGATATGACCGCGGCAAAATCGCAGATGCAGGGGCAAAAAACCTCCCGTGGCCGCGCCTGGCGAGTGCGCTATAGCAAAGACTTCGCGACCACCGGCACCCACTTTACGGTGGCCGGGTATCGCTACAACAGCGCCGGGTTTGACACCATGGCAGACGTCCTTAACTCCCATACCCACGACGACGACTGGAGCCCGGCGGATCGCCGCCGCAACCGCCAGGAAGCCACTATCGATCAATCCCTGGGCGGCTCCCTGGGCTCGATGACGTTAAGCCTGGTCAAAGAGAATTACTGGCACAGCGACCAGAGTATGACCTCGTTGAGCATCGGCTATAACGGCAGCTGGCACGGCATCAGCTACGGTATCAACTATGGCCTGAGCAAAAACGTCCAGGATGAAGAGGATAACGACGATCGGCGGGAGAACGAGCAGACCTTCGGCTTTAACGTCTCCGTTCCGCTGGATCGCTGGCTGAGCAATACCTGGGTCAATTACACCTTTAACAACAGCAAGCATGACACCAGTCAGAGCGTCGGCCTGAACGGCACCGCGCTGGCGGGGGATAACCTCAGCTGGGGGATTCAGCAGGGCCACAGCCACACTTCCGGCTATAGCACCAACCTGAACAGCGATTACAAAGCCACCTACGGCGAGATGACGGCAGGCTATTCTCAGGATAACCAGCAGCGCCAGCTCAACCTCGGCGTACAGGGGAGCATGATTGCTCACGCCCACGGCATCACCCTCGGCCAGCCGATGGGGGACACGGTGGCATTGGTAGAGGCGCCGGGGGCCAACGGCACCGGGATCGAAAACCAGACCGGGGTTAAAACCGACTATCGTGGCTATGCCATTGTGCCTTACGTCACGCCGTACCATCACAATACCGTGTCACTGGATACCGAGAGCCTGCCTGCAGGCGCCGACGTCGGCCAGGCGGCCCAAATTATTACCCCAACCCGTGGGGCGGTGGTGCGTACCCACTTTAATACCCGCGTCGGCAGCCGGGTGCTGCTGACCCTCACCCGCGCCGATGGACGCCCGGTGCCCTTTGGTGCCACGGCGGCGCCGGCCCATGAGAGCAGCGAATTTATCGTTGGTGATGGCGGCCAGGTCTATCTAACCGGGATGCACGCCCGGGGCAGTGTCAGCGTCAGCTGGGGCAAAGGCGCAGGCGCGCACTGCTCCGCCCACTATCAACTGCCGTCCCGATCCGCTGACCCGGTGATTAGCGTCACCGCGCAGTGCACGTGACAGCATCGAGGAAAAGATGAAACCCTTCCGTTACGGCTCTGTACTGGCCCTGTTTGCCGCCCTGTTTCTGTTTATGCCGCAGGCTAAAGCAGCATGCTCTACCGCAGATCTGCCCTGGACAACCACGCCGGGTGCGCTGACGGTGCCCGCCACGCTGGGGGTGGGCAATGCTATCCCGGGCTCCGCCCGCACGCACACGGTAAAAGGCCACTGTGACGCTGCCGACAGCGGTAAGCCAATCACCGCCTGCCATCTGGGCGAAGGCGATGAAATTCCGGGGATGCCGGGCGTCTGGCGCAGCGGTATCGAGGGGATTGGTATTGAACTGCTGAACAGCGCCGGCCAGCCGGTCCGGGGCCGTAACGCCCACTGTGACAGCCGAAGCACGCCCCTGGGGTACGTCAGCAGTGACGGCTCCGGCAGCTTCAACGTATCGCTGAGGATGCAGCTGATCAAAACGGCAAGCACCACCAAAGAGCAGACGTCAACGACGGTGCGTAACGGCATCTGGTCCCTGGGTATCTACCCCGATCAACAGCTGGGTCAACTGAACGCCGTGCGCTACGGCGGCAGCCTGGCGCTGAAGGCCACCACCTGCTCCGTAGATCCGAGAAGCCTGGTCATTATGCTGGGGAATTTTCCGGTCACTCTCTTTACCCACATCGGCAGCACCAGCGGCTGGCAAAGCTTTAACCTGACGGCAACCTGTACCGACGCGGTGACCATGACCGCCCGGGTTACCAGCGCCAACGGCAGCACCTCGCTCGGTGACGGCAATGACGTGCTGAACCTGACACCGGGCAGCGACAGCGCCACGGGCATCGGGGTGCGAATGATGGTTGGCGGCGTGGCGCTACGCTACAACTACCCTATCCCCTTTGGCGACCAAACCGTTCCCAACCAGCCGTTCGACCTGCCCTTCAGGGTGCAGTATTACCAGACTGGCGTTCAGGCGACTGCCGGAAGAGCCAATACCATTGCCACCATCGACATTGAATATCAGTGAGATCCCGATGAAATATGTAGCCCTGCTCGTGCTGCTGGCCAGCCTGCCCGCCTCAGCCACCGACGTGCTCCTCAGCATCAAAGGCAATATTTACGATACGGCCTGCGAGGTGGACAGCACCAGCCAGAATAAAGTGGTCAATCTCGGCCAGGCGGTGGCCAGTGATTTTAAAGCGCCGGGGGATGTCGGCGTGTGGAAAAATTTTGATATCACCATTTCGCATTGCCCGCAAAGCCTCACCCTGGCGACGATCAACCTGGAGGGGCAGCGCGACAGGCTTCATCCGTTCAAGTTCGCCAACACCGGTACGGCGAAAGGGCTGGCGCTGGAACTGGGCGACCGCACCGACTCGATCATTCTGGCGCCAGAAGCGCGCTTCAATGCGGTAATTGACCCGATCACCCACAGCGCCGATTTCCCGATGGCGGCACGCTATTACGCCTCGTACGTTCCGGTCCACGCGGGGGAGTTTTCAAGCACGGTGCTGTTTACCTTCACTTACCAGTAGGACCACGCCTCTTAGCACGGATGCTTTTCCTGCGCCCGGCGGCAAGCTTAGCCGGGCGTTTTTTTACTTCGGGAACCTCAGGCTGTTCGATGGGAAAGACCGGCAGGGCATTCAGCAACCGCTTGCCGTAGTTTTTGGTCAACAGCCGCTTATCGTAGATCACCACTTCGCCCCAGCAGCTGTGGCTGCGGATCAGGCGCCCGACCTGCTGGATCAGGTTGAACGACGCCGCAGGCAGACTCTGCACCTCAAACGGGAAGCGGTTCAGGCTTTTCAGCCACTCGCCCTCGGTGAGCACCACCGGGCTGTCGATAGGCGGGAAGGCAATCTTATGGATATGCACCTGGGTCAGGTAGTCGCCCTTCAGATCCAGCCCTTCGGCAAAGGACTGGAGCCCCACCAGCACGCTGCGCTCTCCGGCCTCGATACGTTTACGGTGCAGCTCCACCAGCCGGTAGCGGGGCTGATCCCCCTGAACCAACAGCAACAGGCGCAGGTCGGTGACAAAGGTTAAAAAGAGGTTCATTGCCCGGGCGCTGGCGAACAGCACCAGCATGCCGGGATACTTTTTGCTTTCCAGCTGTTCGCGAAAGTAGGCCGCCATTTCGGCAAGGTGCTGCTCTTCGTTGTCAATCAGCGGCTCATACTGCATACGCGGGATCACCAGCTTGCCCTGCTCGCAGTGGTTGAACGGCGAGTCGAGGGCCACAAAGCGATCGCCCGCCTTCTCCTTCAGACCGCTCATCTCCTGCAGGCGGGAGAAACTGTTCAGCGAGCGCAGCGTGGCGGAGGTCACCACCACATGCGGAACGCTGCGCCAGAGCAGCTTTTCCAGCTGATCGCTGACGCGAATGCCCGCGCAGTGGAAGAAGAGATGCACCTGCCCCTCCCGGACCTCCCGCGTCGCCCACTTGGTGACTGGCGCGCCGGAGGCCTGGGCCATCGACGCCAGCCGCCACAGCTTGCTCTGCCCCTCGAACATACCCAGGGCACGGTTCATCTGTAGCAGCACCCGGTGGACACGCACCACGTCATGGGTGCCGGTTTTTTCACTGAGATCGTTTAAAAACAGCTCCGCCAGCCCACGCAGTTTTTCAATAAGCTGCGCCAGCTCGCGGCAAAGATCCATGATCTCCTCCGGCAGCGTGCCCATCTCAAAGCGGTGCTCTGCTTCCTGGCCGGGTGGCAGATAGAGATTGAGCATGTTATTCAGCGAGGCGATATGGCTATAGATCGTTTCGCAGTGCTCGCTGAGGCGCTCCGGGATCGCCAGCGGCGGAATGGTTTTCGGCCGGAACTGATCCATGCAGGTCGCCACCAGCTTGCAGAACAGATCGAGCTGCAGGCGGAACCAGGGGGCAGTTATCTCGGCGCTCATCTCCAGCGCGTCGCGGGCGACGTCCGGCAGGTGATGGCCTTCATCCAGCACCAGCAGCAGGTTTTTCGGATCCGGCAGCACCGCTTCGCTCTCCATCGCCGCCATTACCAGCGCATGGTTGGCGACCACCACTTCAGCCTCCTGAATTTCGCGGCGGGCAACAAAGAACGGGCATTCGCGATAGTAGTGGCAATTGCGGTTCAGACAGCTGGCCTTATCGGTACTGAGCCTGCGCCAGAGATCGTCACTGAGCGCCTGATCGGTGTGATCCCGCAGGCCATCCCATTTATAGCTATCGAGATCGGCCTTAAGCCGGGCGCACTGCTCCTGCTCGGCCTTGTTGTTGGGGGTCAGCTCGTCATCCAGAAAGGCCAGCAGATCCTGCTGGGTGGGCTCGGTGCTGGCAAGGGCGGTTAAGTTGCGCGGGCAGACATAGCGCCCGCGACCAAAGGCGGCGGTGAAGCGCAGCTCGGGAATAATTTTGCGCAGCAGCGGCAGATCTTTGCTGTAGATCTGATCCTGCAGGGCGACGTTGGCGGTACTGACCACCAGCGTCTTTTGTTCTTCCCGGGCGATAGCGATGCCGGGGATCAGGTAAGAGAGGGTTTTACCGACGCCAGTCGGGGCTTCAATTGCCAGATGTCGGCCCTCGTCACCGGCCAGCGTTTTTGCCACATCGGCAATCATCTGCCGTTGCGGTGCGCGGGGAATGAAGTCGGGGATCTGCTGTTGTAGCGCCTTATACCAGGCGGCAATTTGCGCTTTCAGCGCGGCGGTTAAAGCCATGATGAACCTGAAGTACTGTATAAACAGCCACTATTGTGGCACTTTCTCAAGCGGGCCGCAAAAGAAAAGCCCGGCTTTACGACCGGGCTTCCAGATTACTGCGCTGCTGACGGCTTGCGCGGACGGCGTCGACGCTGGCCTTCACCCGCCGGTTTGCCCTCGCCATCGCGACGCGGCGGTTTATTTGCCGCTTTCGGCGCGCCGCCTTCGCTACGGCGTGGCTGCTGCTGACCACGTCCACCGCCGCCCTGCCCGCGTCCACCGCCCTGACCACGCCCGCCCTGACGCCCGTTCTGGATCGGCTCGGCTTTGATGGACGGATCAACGTCATAGCCCTCGAGGGCGATACGCGGGATCTCTTTTTTCAGCAGGCGTTCAATGTCGCGCAGCAGCTTGTGCTCATCAACACAGACCAGCGACAGCGCTTCGCCCGTTGCCGCCGCGCGACCGGTACGGCCGATACGGTGGACATAATCTTCCGGAACGTTCGGCAGCTCGTAGTTCACCACGTGCGGTAGCTCTTCGATATCCAGGCCGCGGGCGGCGATGTCGGTTGCCACCAGTACGCGGATATCACCAGATTTGAAATCGGCCAGCGCGCGGGTACGTGCCCCCTGGCTCTTATTACCGTGGATGGCCGCGCTGCGGATGCCGTCTTTGTTCAGCTGTTCCGCCAGGTGGTTCGCCCCGTGCTTGGTACGGGTGAAGACCAGCACCTGCTGCCAGTTGCCTTCGCCAATCATCTGGGAGAGCAGTTCGCGCTTGCGCTTTTTATCAACAAAGTGAACATGCTGGGTCACCTGTTCGGAGGCGGTGTTGCGACGCGCTACTTCCACTTCCAGCGGATTGTGCAGCAGCTTTTCCGCCAGGCCTTTGATCTCGTCGGAGAAGGTTGCAGAGAAGAGCAGGTTCTGACGGCGGGCCGGCAATTTTGCCAGCACGCGACGAATATCGTGGATAAAGCCCATGTCCAGCATGCGGTCAGCTTCGTCGAGCACCAGGATCTCCACGCTGTCGAGCTTAACGGCGTTCTGGTGTTCCAGGTCGAGCAGACGGCCCGGGGTGGCGATCAGCACGTCCACGCCGCCGCGCAGTTTCATCATCTGCGGGTTGATGCTCACCCCGCCAAACACCACCAGCGAGCGGATGTTGAGATAGCGGCTGTACTCACGCACGTTCTCACCCACCTGGGCGGCCAGTTCACGGGTTGGGGTCAGGATCAGGGCGCGTACCGGGCGACGGCCTTTGGCGTGCGGTTCGCTTGAGATGAGGCGTTGCAGCAGCGGCAGGGTAAAGCCGGCGGTTTTACCGGTCCCGGTCTGGGCGCTGGCCATCAGATCGCGGCCTGCCAGTACAGCAGGAATGGCCTGCTGCTGGATAGGGGTCGGTTCGCGGTAACCCTGCTCCGCTACAGCGCGCAGAATTTCCGGGTTCAGGCCAAGGGTATCAAAAGACATAACAACTCCGAACCGCCCCGACCATTTTCAGGTGTAGTTTTCAGGGAGATATAACAAATGAAAGGACAAAAACCACGGTGTCGCGAAGCAGCGGAGTGTAGCAGCTTTTGTGACTTGGCGCATAAATTATCCTGCAAACTCATAACTCCGCGTTATTACCTGTGCCGGGCAACGCCGTGCCGCCCGGCGCAAAACGTGCCGACAAAAGTGGACAAGCTCAAAAAACAGTCATACTCTTAATCAATCGATTGATTAATTTTGTGTGCCGCTATGAATCCGATCCCGACCACCACCAAAGGTGAGCAGGCGAAAAGCCAGTTAATCGCCGCCGCGCTGGCGCAGTTTGGCGAATATGGGCTGCATGCCACCACCCGCGATATCGCCGCGCAGGCGGGGCAGAATATCGCCGCCATCACCTACTATTTTGGCTCGAAAGAGGATCTCTACCTCGCCTGCGCCCAGTGGATCGCCGACTTCATTGGCACCCAGTTTCGCCCCCAGGTGGAGGAAGCCACCACGCTGCTTGCCGAGCCGTCGCCGGATCGCGCGGCCATTCGTGGCCTGATCCTAACCGCCTGCAACAACATGATTCAGCTGCTGACCCATGACGATACGCTGAACCTGAGTAAGTTTATTTCACGCGAGCAACTCTCGCCCTCTGCCGCTTACCAGCTGGTCCACGATCAGGTTATCGCCCCGATGCACTCCCACCTGACCCGGCTGGTGGCGGCCTATACCGGGTGTGATCCTCTTGATACGCAGACCATTTTGCATACCCATGCCCTGCTGGGGGAAGTGCTCGCCTTTCGCCTGGGGCGTGAAACCATTCTGTTACGCACCGGCTGGACCGAATTTGATGAGGATAAAGCGCTGCAAATCAGTCAGGTCATCACCTGTCATGTCGATTTGATCCTGCAGGGCTTAACGCAAAGGAGCCTGGAGTCATGAAAAAACCTGTCGCCATTATTGTGGCTGTGGTGGTTGTGCTGGCAGCCGGTATCGGCGGCTGGCTGTGGTATCAGAGCCAGCAGGATAAAACGCTGACCCTGTACGGTAACGTCGATATCCGCACCGTGAACATGAGCTTTCGCGTCGGCGGACGGCTCGCCTCCCTGAGCGTGGATGAAGGCGATGCCATTACCGCTGGTCAGACGTTGGGCACGCTGGACAAGGCGCCCTACCAGAACGCGCTGTTGCAGGCCCAGGCGGGGGTTGCCGTGGCACAGGCGCAATACGACTTAATGCAGGCGGGCTACCGTGACGAAGAGGTCGCCCAGGCCGCCGCCGCCGTTAAACAGGCGCAGGCCGCCTATGACTACGCGCAGAACTTCTTTGTCCGTCAGCAGGGATTGTGGAAAAGCCGCACCGTGTCGGCCAACGATCTGGAGAACGCCCGCTCCTCGCGGGATCAGGCTCTGGCGACGCTGAAATCCTCCCAGGATAAGTTGCGCCAGTACCGCTCCGGCAACCGCGAGCAGGATATCGCCCAGGCAAAAGCCAGCCTCGAACAGGCCCAGGCTCAGCTGGCGCAAGCGCAGCTGGATCTGCACGACACTACCCTGGTGGCCCCGGCCAACGGTACCCTGCTGACACGCGCCATAGAGCCCGGCAGTATGCTGAACGCGGGCAGTACAGTACTGACCCTCTCCCTGACGCGTCCGGTATGGGTGCGGGCTTACGTCAATGAAGCCAGTCTCGGCGAGGCGAAACCGGGGCGCGAAGTGCTGCTCTATACCGACAGTCGCCCCGACAAGCCGTACCACGGGAAAATCGGCTTTGTCTCCCCGACCGCAGAATTTACGCCGAAAACCGTCGAAACCCCGGACCTGCGTACCGATCTGGTCTATCGCCTGCGCATTATCGTGAACGATGCCGACGATGCCCTGCGCCAGGGAATGCCGGTGACCGTCAGCTTCGACATTGGGCAAGCCCATGAGTGATGCGGTGATCCAGCTTACCGGCCTGGTCAAACGCTTTGCCGGGATGGACAAACCCGCCGTCGCGCCGCTCGACTGCACGGTGCATAAAGGCTACGTCACCGGGCTGGTCGGCCCGGACGGCGCGGGCAAAACGACCCTGATGCGGATGCTTGCCGGCCTGCTGAAGCCCGACGAAGGCAGCGCCAGCGTGCTGGGGCTGGACCCGGTTCGCGACGATCGCGCCCTGCATGCGATGCTGGGCTATATGCCGCAGAAGTTCGGACTGTATGAAGATCTGACGGTGATGGAGAACCTGACCCTGTATGCCGACCTGCGCAGCGTCACCGGCGAGACCCGGGAGAAAACCTTTCAGCGCCTGCTTGAGTTTACGTCGCTCGGCCCTTTCACCGACCGGCTGGCGGGCAAGCTCTCCGGCGGCATGAAGCAGAAGCTGGGGCTGGCCTGTACGCTGGTGGGACAACCGAAGGTGCTGCTGCTGGACGAACCCGGCGTTGGCGTCGACCCCATCTCCCGCCGCGAGCTGTGGCAGATGGTGCACGAGCTGGCGGGGGACGGAATGTTAATCCTCTGGAGCACCTCCTATCTCGACGAAGCGGAGCAGTGCCGCGACGTGCTGCTGATGAACGAAGGGGAGCTGCTCTATCAGGGCGATCCCACAGCCCTGACCCGGAGCATGACCGGGCGCAGCGTGCTGCTGCACTCCCCCCACGAGAACAACCGCCGCCTGCTGCAACGGGTGCTGAAGCTGCCCCAGGTGAGCGACGGCATGATCCAGGGGAAATCGGTGCGGGTGATCCTCAAAAAAGAGGCCTGCGCCGACGATCTGCGCCGAAACGCGGATCTGCCGGATCTGGCGATTGATGAGACTGCGCCGCGGTTTGAAGATGCCTTTATCGATCTGCTCGGCGGCGCAGGCACCGCCGAATCGCCGCTGGGGGCGATCCTGCATACCGTGGAGGGCACCCCCGGCGAGACGGTGATTGAGGCCAAATCCCTGACCAAAAAATTTGGTGACTTTGCCGCTACCGACAATGTGAACTTTACGGTAAAACGCGGCGAAATCTTCGGCCTGCTGGGCCCTAACGGCGCGGGTAAATCCACCACCTTTAAAATGATGTGCGGCCTGCTGGTGCCCACCGCCGGCAAAGCGCTGGTGCTGGATATGGATCTGAAGGTCAGCTCCGGCAAAGCGCGCCAGCATCTGGGCTATATGGCGCAAAAGTTCTCGCTCTACGGCAACCTGACGGTTGAGCAAAACCTGCGCTTTTTCTCTGGCGTCTACGGCCTGCGCGGGCGGGTGCAGAATGAAAAAATCGCCCGCATGAGCGAAGCGTTTGGCCTGCGCCAGGTCGCCGGCCAGGCCACCGACGCGCTGCCGCTCGGGTTCAAGCAGCGGCTGGCGCTGGCCTGCTCGCTGATGCACGAGCCGGACATTCTGTTTCTTGATGAACCCACCTCCGGGGTCGATCCCCTCACCCGCCGGGAGTTCTGGCTGCATATCAACAGCATGGTGGAAAAGGGGGTTACGGTGATGGTGACCACCCACTTTATGGATGAGGCGGAGTATTGCGACCGGATTGGGCTGGTCTATCGCGGCAAGCTGATTGCTCACGGCACCCCAGACGATCTGAAAGCCCAGGTGGCGGACGCGCAGCAGCCCGATCCCACCATGGAACAGGCGTTTATCACGCTCATTAACGACTGGGATAAGGAGCATGGCCATGTCTGACAAAGCCCTCTCCTGGCGTCGGGTCCGCGCCCTGTGCATCAAAGAGACGCGGCAGATTGTGCGCGACCCAAGCAGCTGGCTGATTGCGGTGGTGATCCCCCTGCTGCTGCTCTTTATCTTCGGCTACGGCATAAACCTCGACTCCAGCAAGCTGCGGGTGGGGATCCTGCTGGAGCAGCACAGCGAAGAGGCGCTGGACTTCACCCATACCCTGACCGGCTCGCCCTACATCGACGCTACCATCAGTGACGATCGCCATAAGCTCACCCAGATGATGCAGGCCGGACGCATTCGCGGGATGATTGTGATCCCGGGGGATTTTGCCGCCCGCATGGCGCGCCCGAACGATACCGCTCCGATCCAGGTGATCACCGACGGCAGCGAGCCCAATACCGCCAACTTCGTGCAGGGCTACTCAGAGGGGATCTGGCAGCTGTGGCAGATGCAGCGGGCAGACGATCGCGGCGAGACGTTTGAGCCGCTGATTGACGTCCAGACCCGCTACTGGTTTAACCCGGCGGCCATCAGCCAGCACTTTATTATTCCCGGTGCGGTAACCATTATCATGACGGTGATCGGCGCCATTCTGACCTCGCTGGTGATTGCCCGCGAGTGGGAGCGCGGCACCATGGAGGCGCTGCTCTCCACCGAAGTGACGCGCACGGAACTGCTGCTGTGCAAGCTGATCCCCTACTATTTCCTCGGAATGCTGGCGATGCTGCTCTGCATGCTGGTATCCGTATTTATTCTCGGCGTGCCCTATCGCGGCTCGCTGCTGGTGCTGTTCGCCATCACCAGCCTGTTCCTGCTCAGCACGCTGGGGATGGGGCTGCTTATCTCCACCATCACCCGCAACCAGTTTAATGCCGCCCAGGTGGCGCTGAATGCCGCGTTTTTGCCGTCGATAATGCTGTCCGGGTTTATTTTCCAGATCGACAGTATGCCGGCGGTGATCCGCGCGGTGACCTATATCATCCCGGCGCGTTATTTCGTCAGCACCCTGCAAAGCCTGTTCCTGGCGGGCAATATTCCGGTGGTGCTGATGGTGAACCTGCTGTTTTTGATTGCCTCGGCGGTAATGTTTATCGGCCTGACATGGATGAAAACCAAACGGCGCCTGGATTAGCCGTCGTGCATCGATTGTGCCCGGTGGCGCTACCTTACCGGGCCTACAAGGCCCGTTGATTTTGTAGGTCGGGTAAGCGATAGCGCCACCCGACGAGAGGACGACACTATGTTTTACCGTTTATGGACATTGATTCGCAAAGAGCTGCAATCCCTGCTGCGCGAGCCGCAGACCCGGGCGATATTGATTCTGCCGGTGCTGATCCAGGTGCTGCTCTTCCCCTGGGCGGCCACCCTGGAGGTGACCAACGCCACAATCGCTGTCTATAACGAAGATAACGGCAAACATTCGGTGGAGCTGACCCAGCGTTTCGCCCGCGCCAAAGCCTTTACCCATGTGCTGATCCTGAAGAGCCCACAGGAGATCCAGCCCACCATCGATACGCAAAAGGCGCTGCTGCTGGTGCGCTTCCCGGCCGATTTTTCCCGTAACCTCGACACCCTGCAAACTGCCCCTATGCAGCTCATCCTCGACGGGCGTAACTCCAACAGCGCGCAAATCGCCGCCAACTACCTGCAACAGGTGGTGAAGGATTACCAGCAGGAGCTGATGGCGGGCAAACCGAAACCGAACAACAGCGAGCTGGTGGTGCGCAACTGGTATAACCCGAACCTCGACTACAAATGGTTTGTGGTACCGTCTCTGATCGCCATGATCACCACCATTGGGGTGATGATCGTCACCTCCCTGTCGGTGGCCCGGGAGCGCGAACAGGGCACCTTCGATCAGTTGGTGGTCTCCCCGCTGGCGACCTGGCAAATCTTTGTCGGTAAGGCGGTCCCGGCGCTGATTGTCGCCACTTTCCAGGCCAGTATTGTGCTGGCGATTGGCATCTGGGCCTATCACATCCCGTTTGCCGGATCGCTTCTGCTCTTTTACTTCACAATGGTGATTTACGGGCTGTCGCTGGTGGGGTTTGGTCTGCTGATCTCGGCGCTCTGCTCGACCCAGCAGCAGGCGTTTATCGGGGTGTTCGTCTTTATGATGCCCGCCATTTTGCTCTCGGGCTACGTCTCGCCGGTGGAGAACATGCCAGTCTGGCTGCAGAACTTAACCTGGGTGAATCCGATCCGGCACTTCACCGATATCACCAAGCAGATCTATCTCAAGGATGCGAGTCTGGATATTGTCTGGGGGAGTTTGTGGCCGCTACTGGTGATAGCGGCCGTGACGGGTTCAGTGGCGTACGCGATGTTCAGGCGGAATATCGCGTAGCTTTTTGTCTTTGGTTAACAGGGAAACGATCGCGGGCCCTGCAAGGATAGCCAGCCCTGCGACAGCCAGCAAAAAGTTGTTTTGCAGCACGCGGGACAACAGCCACAGCACAATCAGTGCCGCGCCAAAATACCAGGTGGTGGTGAGCTCTTCGAGCACATCCGCCACTTCGCGCCAGCGCGCTTCATGATGACGCTGTAAAAAGAGCATCAACAGGACAGTCACGCCGTACAGCACGCATAATCCTAAGCCGACCCGCACCAGGGTACCGCTCATCCAGGCCATCACCAGCACGGCCACCACCAATAAATGCAACATAATCTGCCAGCAACTCAGGCCGGTTGCGACGCGTATGCGTTGTTGCCACTTCATGGCACTCTCCTGAAGGATTTTACTCTGCCTGTTCAGACTATCGCACTTTACGGAAAATTCCGTAACACAGCACCTTTTTGTGACGACGACTACACTTTATTTTCATCAGGATAGTGACGCGGGAAGGAGTGTATGGCCCAACAAACCCGGCATTTTTCGCTTAAAGTGTTAACAATCAATATTCATAAAGGATTCGCGGCTTTTAACCGCCGTTTCATTCTGCCCGAACTGCGTGACGCTGTACGCACCGTCAGCGCGGATATCGTCTGCCTGCAGGAGGTGATGGGCGCGCATGAAGTTCATCCTTTGCATGTGGAAAACTGGCCCGATACCAGCCACTACGAATTTCTCGCCGACACCATGTGGAGCGACTACGCTTACGGGCGTAATGCCGTCTATCCCGAGGGGCATCACGGCAATGCCATTCTCTCCCGCTACCCTATCGAACACTATGAAAATCACGATGTCTCGGTGGGCGAGAGTGAAAAACGTGGGCTGCTTTACTGCCGTGTCGCGATCCCGGAGCTGAGCAGATCGCTCCATGTGGCCTCGGTCCACCTTGGCCTGCGCGAAGCGCACCGCCAGGCGCAGCTGCAGATGATGACCGAGTGGGTCAACGGCCTGCCGGAAGGCGAACCGGTGGTGGTCGCCGGAGATTTTAACGACTGGCGCCAGCGCGCCAACCATCCGCTGAAAACGGGGGCCGGGTTAGAAGAAATCTTCACCCTCGCCCACGGCAGGCCCGCCCGTACCTTCCCGGTGAGATTCCCGCTGCTGCGTCTGGACAGGATTTACGTCAAAAACGCTCACGCCAGCAGCCCCACCGCGCTGGCCCTGAGCAACTGGCGTCACCTTTCCGACCATGCGCCGTTAAGTGCGGAGATTCATCTATGAAATGTTCATGGCAAAGCGGCAACCGGATAAAGCTGCTGGAAAATGGCGATCAATATTACCCGGCGGTATTTGCCGCCATCGAGAAAGCGCAAAGCCGGGTACTGCTTGAAACCTTTATCTGGTTTGAAGACAACGTGGGGCGAAAACTGCATTCGGTGATCCTGCGGGCGGCCCAGCGCGGGGTGCATATCGAAGTGCTGCTGGACGGCTACGGCCCCCCCGACCTCAGCGATGAATTCGTGGGGGAACTCACCTCAGCAGGGGTGGTATTCCGCTACTACGATCCACGCCCGCCTCTGCTGGGTATGCGTACCAACATCTTCCGCCGCATGCACCGTAAAATTGTGGTGGTGGACGATCAGGTGGCCTTTGTGGGCGGGATTAACTATTCCGCGGAACATATGTCGGACTACGGTCCTGAAGCCAAACAGGATTATGCCGTTCAGGTGGAAGGCCCGGTGGTACAGGATATTTTGCAGTTTGTCGTGGAAAATCTCCCCGGCAAAGCCGCAGTGCGTCGCTGGTGGAAGCGGCGTCATCGCGCCGAAGAGAATACCAAACCGGGCGAAGCGCAGGCGCTGTTTGTCTGGCGCGATAACGAAGAGCACCGGGACGATATTGAGCGGCACTATCTGAAGATGCTGACCAACGCCCGTCGGGAGGTGATTATCGCCAACGCCTACTTCTTCCCTGGGTATCGCCTGCTGCACGCCATGCGTAACGCAGCCCGGCGCGGCGTGCGGGTTAAGCTGATTGTGCAGGGCGAGCCGGATATGCCCATTGTGACCGTGGGCGCCCGCCTGCTCTACAACTATCTGGTGAAAGGCGGCGTCGAGATTTACGAATACCGCCGTCGCCCGCTGCACGGCAAGGTCGCGCTGATGGACGATCACTGGGTAACTGTCGGCTCCAGCAACCTCGATCCCCTTAGCCTGTCGCTGAATCTGGAGGCCAACCTGATTATTCACGATCGCGAGTTTAACCAGACCCTGCGTGACAATCTCACCGCCATCATCGCCGAGGATTGCGTCCGGGTGGATGAGTCGATGGTGCCGAAACGCACCTGGTGGAATCTGGGCAAAAGCGTGGTGGTGTTCCACTTCCTGCGCCATTTCCCGGCGCTGGTCGGCTGGTTGCCTGCGGATACGCCTAAACTGGCGCAGGTCCCCCCGCCGGTACAACCCGAGATGGAGACTCAGGATCGCGTTGAGGCGAGCAACACGGGGGTAAAACCCTGATGAGCAAAAAACATTCGCGCTGGCGTCTGGCAAAAAAGATCCTCACCTGGGTATTTTTTATAGCCGTTGCAGTGCTGCTGGTCATTTACGCCAAAAAGGTCGACTGGGGCGAGGTGTGGAAGGTCATCCGCGACTACGACCGTGTATCGCTGATGGGCGCCGTGGCGCTGGTGATACTGAGCTTCCTGCTGTATGGCTGTTACGACCTGCTGGGGCGAGTCTACTGCGGGCATAAGCTGGCCAAGCGCCAGGTCATGCTGGTGTCGTTTATCTGCTACGCCTTTAACCTGACCCTGAGCACCTGGGTGGGCGGCATCGGCATGCGCTACCGCCTTTACTCCCGCCTGGGGCTACCCAGCAGCACCATCACCCGTATCTTCTCCCTGAGTATTACCACCAACTGGCTGGGTTACGTCCTGCTGGGCGGGGTAATCTTCACCGCGGGCGTGGTGCAGTTGCCCGCTCACTGGTATATCGATCAGTCGACGCTGCGCATTATTGGCATCGTGCTGCTGCTGGTGATTGGGTTCTATCTGTGGGCCTGCGCGTTCGCTAAGCGGCGCCATGTAACCATCAAAAATCAAAAGCTGGTGCTCCCCTCCTGGCGCTTTGCCCTGGCGCAGATGGGCATTTCCGCCGCCAACTGGATGGCGATGGGGGCCATTATCTGGCTGCTGATGGGTGAAGATATCAACTACTTCTTTGTGCTGGGCGTGCTGCTGGTGAGCAGTATCGCCGGGGTGATTGTCCATATCCCGGCCGGGATTGGGGTGCTGGAAGCGGTGTTTATCGCCCTGTTAGCGGGGGAACATGTCTCTCACGGTACCATCATCGCCGCCCTGCTGGCCTATCGTATGCTCTACTATTTCCTGCCTCTGGGGCTGGCGACGGTCTGTTATCTGGTGCTGGAGAGCCGGGCGAAGAAGTTGCGGGCCAAAAACGAACAACAGATGGCGAAGTAGTGGCGGGACTGGCCGGGTGGCGCTGCGCTTACCCGGCCTACGGTGTTGTAGGCCCGGCAAGCACAGCGCCGCCGGGCATATTACTTAACGACGGTTGCCGAAGATGCGCAGCAGCATCAGGAACAGGTTGATGAAGTCCAGATAGAGCGTCAGCGCCCCCAGAATGGAGTATTTACGCAGATTAGAGATGTCGCGCACGTCAATCTGCTCGCCAATGTTTTTCAGCTTCTGGGTGTCATACGCCGTCAGCCCGACAAAGACAATCACCCCGATATAGGTCACCGCCCACATCAGCGCTTCACTCTTCAGCCAGAAGTTCACCAGCGACGCCAGCACGATACCAATCAGCGCCATAAACAGCATGTTGCCAAAGCCGCTCAGGTCGCGTTTGGTGGTGTAGCCGTAGAGACTCATCGCGCCAAACATCCCGCCGGCCACCACAAAGGTGCTGGCGATGGAGGAGTAGGTGTAGACGAGGAAAATACTGGAGAGCGTCAGGCCGGTCAGCGCCGAATAGAGCATAAACAGCGTGGTGGCCATCCCTGCGCTGAGCTTATGCACCAGCCCGGAGAGGACAAACACCAGCGCCAGCTGGGCGATGATCAGGCCAAAGAAGGTGATTTTGCTGGAGAAGACAAACATCATCACCGCAGGGGTATTGGCGGAAAACCACGCGACAAACGCGGTGAGCAGCAGGCCGCAGGTCATCCAGCCATAGACCTGGGCCATATAGGTTTGCAGCCCGGTACGGCTCTGCTGCACGATGGAATCGGAACGGGGAAATCTGTCCATAACATACTCCTTTTTAAGTGGACACACTGTTAAAGCCTAACACATCCCGGCAATCCGGCTACCAGCGGTTGGCGGCTTCCTTGTCGCTGTCGCGGGACTCGACCCAGCGATCGCCCTCCGGGGTCGCTTCGCGCTTCCAGAACGGGGCGCGGGTTTTCAGGTAATCCATAATAAACTCACCCGCCGCAAAGGCGCTGCCGCGATGGGCGCTGGTGACGCCGACAAAGACGATCTCCTCCCCCGGCCACATCTCACCGATGCGGTGGATCACGGTGATGCGACCGAGCGGCCAGCGCTGACGCGCCTGTTCAACGATCTCCGCCAGCGCTTTTTCCGTCATGCCGGGATAGTGCTCAAGGGTCAGCGCTTTTACGCTGTCGCCGAGATTATGGTTACGCACCTTGCCGGTGAAGGTTACCACCGCGCCATCTTCGTCACGCTCAGCAAGCCAGTTATACTCCGTGCCGACGTTAAAACGCGCCTGTTCGACCAGGATTTTGGTGTCACTCATCTCAGCCCCCGGTCACCGGTGGGAAGAAGGCCACCTCATCGCCCGGTTTGACCGGATGCGTGAACTCCACCAGCGTCTGGTTTACCGCCGCCAGCAGTTTGCTCGCGTCCAGCGCCAGCGCCCAGCGGTCGCTTTGCGCCGCCAGATGCGCCCGCAGCGCTTCGACGTTTTCCACCTCTATATCCAGCGTCAGGCTGTCGGTATTCACCAGCTCGCGCACCTGCGCAAAAAACAGTACTTTAATCATGCTCTTGTGCCCTGAAATCACCCGATTTCCCCCCGCTTTTCGCCAGCAGGCGAACCGGACCGATAACCATGTCTTTCTGTACCGCTTTGCACATGTCATAGATGGTTAATGCCGCCACGGAGGCGGCAGTTAAGGCTTCCATCTCCACGCCGGTTTTCCCGGTCAGGCGGCACAATGATTCGATGCGCACCCGGTTCTGCTCCGGTTCGGCCCGCAGGTTGACCTCCACTTTGCTGAGCATCAGCGGATGGCACAGCGGGATAAGATCCCAGGTGCGTTTGGCGGCCTGAATGCCGGCGATCCGCGCCGTAGCGAAGACGTCCCCTTTGTGGTGGCTGCCGTCGATAATCATCGCCAGCGTCTCCGGGAGCATGGTAACGAACGCTTCCGCGCGGGCTTCACGCACGGTTTCGGCCTTGGCGGAGACATCCACCATATGGGCTTCGCCCGCGGCGTTAATGTGGGTCAGTTGCGACATAGCTTATTTCTTCAGGTGTGGATGGAAATTACACGGACGCGTGCGGGCATCCAGCTGCGGGGCGATAATGTTTTCCCACGCGGTGCGGCACGCTTTGGTGGAACCTGGCATGGCAAAAATCACCGTGTTGTTGGCGATCCCTGCAACAGCGCGCGACTGTAGGGTCGAGGTGCCAATCTCTTCAAACGAGAGCATGCGGAACACCTCGCCGAAGCCTTCGATCTCGCGATCGAAAAGCGGCAGCAGCGCTTCCGGGGCCTGATCGCCTGCGGTAAAACCGGTGCCGCCGGTGATCAGCACCACCTGGACGTTATCGCTGGCGATCCAGCGCGACACTTCCGCGCGAATGGCGTAGCGGTTCTCTTTGAGGATGGCCTTGTCGACGATCTGATGCCCGGCCTCGTGGGCCGCATCGCGCAGCCAGTGGCCGGAGGTGTCATCCTCTTCGCCGCGGCGTTCAGAAACGGTAAGAATAGCAATACGCGTCGGGATAAATTCAGCGCTTACCTGACTCATCTTCTGGTTCCTTGTAGCGATTACCCGCCAATGTATGACAGGTTCTGGGTGATCCCGGTGTTGCCCTGATGCAGGAAGTGGGTCTGTTTTTTGTGCATCAGCGCCTCAGAAATGCGTGCTTCCAGCGCCGCCTGCTGCGCATCATCGGCCAGCAGATCGCGCAGGTCGACGCCGCCATCGCCAAACAGGCAGAGGTGCAGCTTGCCCACCGATGAGACGCGCAGGCGGTTACAGCTGGCACAGAAGTCTTTTTCATACGGCATGATAAGGCCAATCTCCCCTTCGTAGTCGGGGTGGCAAAAGACCTGCGCCGGGCCGTCGCTACGCTGGCGAAGCTGGTGGATCCAGCCGCGTTTGAGCAGTTCATCGCGCAATACCATGCCGGAGATGTGATGACGGGAGAAGAGGTCGCTGCCCTCGCCGGTTTCCATCAGCTCAATGAAGCGCAGCTGAATGCGGCGGGGCTTGATCCACGCCAGGAAGGTATCCAGCTGATGATGGTTCACATCGCGCATCAGCACGGTGTTGACCTTCACCTTGTCGAAGCCGGCCGCAAAGGCCGCGTCGATACCTTCCATCACCTGGTGGAATTTATCCTGTCCGGTGATGGCGTGAAACTGGCGGGCATCCAGGCTGTCGACGCTGACGTTGATGGCTGTCAGCCCCGCGTCGCGCCACTGCGCGACATCGCGCGCCAGACGATAGCCATTGGTGGTGACCGCAATCTGGCGGATGGCGTCGTTCTCACGCACCGCCGCGATAATATCGGTGAAGTCCCGGCGCAGCGAGGGTTCGCCGCCGGTAAGACGGACCTTCTCCGTTCCCATGGCGGCAAACGCGCGCGTGACGCGGCGCACTTCATCCACGGAGAGAAAGCCGTTATTGGTGACGCTGCCAGGCTTATAGCCATCCGGCAGGCAGTAGGTGCAACGGAAGTTGCACACATCGGTAATCGACAAACGCAGGTAAAAAAACTTACGCGCGAATGCATCGGTAAGTTGTGAAGCCATGTACACCTTTCCTGATACGGGAGGCACAGTCATTTCTTCCTGTACCCTGGTGGCAAAAGCGCCACGGCCAGAGCGCCATATCTGTCGACACAGGCGCAAAGGCTAGAGTGTATGTTTTCAATGATGAAAACGTGGTTATGTCGATAGTAGCGTGTTAAAGCGAGTTTCGCTATCGTCGACTTACGCTATATAAAAATGTATATAGCGAGCTAATCGTGCAATTTCGGTTCAGAATACGTCATTATCACATTTTTGCATTGATATACGTCATTTTGCGCGGGTCGCAGCATCGTCATTTAGGAGTAGTTGCGTTACTGTTTACATGTTGGTCTTAATAAGGAATTTTTATGCGCAATCGCACTTTTGCGGATCTTGACCGGGTGGTCGCTCTCGGCGGAGGCCATGGACTGGGCCGGGTCATGTCCTCCCTGTCATCGCTCGGCTCCCGCCTGACAGGGATCGTCACGACCACCGATAATGGCGGCTCAACCGGGCGCATCCGCCGCTCCGAAGGCGGTATCGCCTGGGGAGACATGCGCAACTGTTTAAATCAGCTTATCACGGAACCGAGCGTGGCTTCGGCCATGTTTGAGTATCGTTTTGCCGGTAATGGCGAGCTTTCCGGGCATAACCTTGGAAATCTGATGTTAAAGGCGCTGGATCACCTCAGCGTGCGGCCTCTGGAGGCGATCAATTTAATCCGCAACCTGCTTAAAGTGGACGCCTTTCTCATCCCCATGTCCGAGCTTCCGGTTGATTTGATGGCAATCGACTGCAACGACCATGAAGTGTATGGCGAAGTGAATATCGATCAGCTTGCCCTGCCCCCGAAAGAGCTGATGCTCTACCCCACTGTCCCGGCGACCCGCGAAGCGGTAGAAGCGATTGGTGAAGCGGATCTGATCCTCATCGGCCCCGGCAGTTTTTACACCAGCCTGATGCCGCTCCTGCTGATTAAAGAGCTGGCCCAGGCGCTGCGGCGCACGCCCGCCCCGGTGGTCTATATCGGCAATCTTGGTCGCGAACTCAGTCCGGCCGCCGCCGGGCTTTCGCTGGCCGCAAAGCTGGTGCTGATGGAGCAGTATGTCGGTAAAAAGATCGTCGATGCGGTAGTGGTCGGGCCGAAAGAGGATATCTCAGGTATGGAGGGCCGGGTGGTGGTGCAGGAGCCGCTCGAAGCAAGCGACATCAAGTACCGTCACGACCGGCATCTGCTCCGCGTGGCGCTGGAGAGAGCGATTCAGGCGTTGGGTTAGCTTGTGCGGCCTGTAATGCCCGGTGGCGCTTCGCTTACCGGGCCTACAGGCAGCGTGCCGCTGTTGAGCCGGTAAGCGCCACCGGGTACAAACTACGATGCGGCGATGAATAAATCCCGCAGCTGATGCAGCTGGTCGCGGATCTGCGCGGCCTCTTCGAACTCCAGGTTCTGTGCGTGCTGCATCATCTGCCCTTCCAGCTCGTGGATTTTCTGCTGCAGCGCTTTCGGCGTCAGTGCCACGGTATCGGCCTCAACCGGTGAGCGCGACTTGCCGCGACCCTTGGTTTTGGTTTTCGCGATATTCTGTCCAAGCTGCAGGATATCCACCACCTTCTTGTTGAGCCCCTGCGGAACGATCCCGTGCTCTTCGTTATAGCGCTGCTGCTTCTCGCGACGGCGTTCGGTTTCGCCGATCGCTTTCGCCATCGACGGGGTGATCTTATCCCCGTAGAGAATCGCTTTGCCGTTAACGTTTCGTGCCGCACGGCCAATGGTCTGGATCAGCGAGCGCTCGGAACGCAGGAAGCCCTCTTTATCGGCATCCAGAATCGCCACCAGCGACACTTCTGGCATATCCAGCCCCTCACGCAGCAGGTTGATCCCCACCAGCACGTCGAACTCGCCAAGACGCAGATCGCGGATAATCTCCATGCGCTCCACGGTGTCGATATCCGAGTGCAGATAGCGCACCTTCTCACCGTGCTCTTCGAGGTATTCGGTCAGGTCTTCCGCCATCCGCTTGGTCAGGGTCGTCACCAGCACACGCTCGTTAATAGCCGACCGGGCGCGGATCTCCGAGAGCAGGTCATCTACCTGGGTGGCCACCGGGCGTACTTCGATAATCGGGTCCAGCAGGCCGGTCGGACGCACCACCTGATCCACCACTTCGTCGCCCGACTTCTCCAGCTCGTAGTTACCTGGCGTAGCCGACACGTAGATGGTTTGCGGCGCCAGCGCCTCGAACTCTTCAAACTTCATCGGACGGTTATCCAGCGCCGACGGCAGACGGAAGCCGTACTCCACCAGCGTCTCTTTACGCGCCCGGTCGCCACGATACATCCCGCCAATCTGCGGAATGGTGACGTGGGATTCATCCACCACCAGCAGGCCATCCGCCGGCAGGTAGTCAAACAGGGTTGGCGGCGCTTCGCCCGGCCCACGGCCAGAGAGATAGCGCGAGTAGTTTTCGATACCGGAGCAGTAGCCCAGCTCGTTCATCATCTCGAGATCGAACTGGGTACGCTGGCTGATACGCTGCTCTTCCAGCAGCTTGTTATTTTCCAACAGCACCCTGCGGCGATCCGCCAGTTCAACCTTGATGTCCTCCATCGCCTGCACGATGCGCTCGCGCGGGGTGACGTAGTGGGTTTTCGGGTAGACCGTGAAGCGCTGAATGGTCGATTCCACATGGCCGGTCAGCGGGTCGAACAGCGACAGCCGCTCCACCTCTTCATCGAAAAGCTCGACGCGCAGCGCGAAGTCGTCCGACTCCGCCGGGAAGATGTCGATCACTTCGCCGCGCACGCGGAACGTGCCGCGCTGGAACGCCTGATCGTTACGGGTGTACTGCAGCTCGGCCAGGCGACGCAAAATGGCGCGCTGATCGATAATCATCCCCACGGTCAGGTGCAGCATCATCTTCAGGTAGAGATCCGGGTCGCCGAGGCCGTAGATGGCCGACACCGAGGCCACCACCACCACGTCACGGCGCTCAAGCAGCGCCTTGGTTGCGGAGAGACGCATCTGCTCGATATGCTCGTTCACCGAGGCATCTTTCTCGATAAAGGTGTCCGAGCTGGGAACGTAAGCTTCCGGCTGATAGTAGTCGTAGTACGACACGAAGTACTCCACCGCATTCTCCGGGAAGAACTCTTTCATCTCGCCGTAGAGCTGCGCCGCCAGGGTTTTGTTCGGGGCGAGCACCATTGTCGGGCGCTGGAGATCGGCGATCACGTTGGCAACGGTGAAGGTTTTACCCGACCCGGTCACCCCCAGCAGCGTCTGGTGCGCGAGTCCATCCTCCAGCCCCTCTTTCAGACGGCGAATCGCTTCAGGCTGATCGCCGGAAGGACGGAAAGCGGAATTCAGTTTGAACGGTTTACTCATGAACGGCGACCTGATGATGGTTAATACGGCAGGTGAGTAATTTTACTCCTGATGGCTATTTTTGCCAGTAAATTATACTGGACATAAACCCAGTGGCAACCGCGTCGTTTTGTGCCACCCTGGGTAAGAATCAAACGAAGCTGCACAAAATTTCGGCTGCGACGGGATAAAATTCCATCAACGCACGGTTATCCCCAGAACTTTTTATTTTTTAACATTTGTCAAGGCGAGACGCCGGACTTAAGCGCATTATCGTGACCGTTTAATGACAACGATTGATTTTATTTAACGCATTGATTTAATTTAATATTTTCAAAAAGACGCGTTTCGCAGCAATTCAGGCGCAGGCCGCGTATTCTCTCGCTTACCTCGCGTTTTCTAACTCTAATGCACATGGTTATCCACAGGAATAGTGGATAACTGCCTCCAGCCCATACGGAGCGTGACTCGGCTAATTCCCGGTTTTTACCCACAGCGCGACGGTAAAAATTTTTTATCGCCCAATTTTGGCGATCTGTTGCCAAAAATTGGATAACGAATTGACGAGATGCTGCTCACATTTTGTTCAAATAGTCGCTGCACCAGGCTCACCCTTTGGGGCACCGGGGCAGTGCACGCTTCCTGGCTACCTGCGCTGTTTACTGAGGGGATTCCGAAAAAACGGGGTTTAATCCTCCTTTTCAGGCCGATGGCAAGAGTCTTGCACTGTACCCGAGGTCATCGATGCCTGTTAAGGAGAAACACCATGTTGAGCCTGCGTGCCGTTAATCAGTATTACGGGGATCGCCACACCCTGTGGAACGTTGACCTTGATCTGCCGCCCGGCGTCTGTACCGGGGTTGTCGGACTGCCCGGAATGGGGAAAACCACCCTCGTAAACTGCATCGCCGGCCTGCTGCCTATTGCCAGCGGTACGATGGTCTGGCATGACGCCGGAGCCTCCCCTTGTGAGTGGCTTCCGGGCGCAGAAATTGGCTTTGTCCCACAGGAGAGGCGGATTTTTTCCCAGCTGACGGTAGAAGAGAACCTGCATATCGCGCGGATGGCAAAAGGGAGCGTGGGCGGGTCGGTGAGTAGCGAAATTTTTGAGTTCTTTCCGGAGCTTTACCCGCTACGTCAGCAGCGGGCGTCAGGACTGAACGACGACCAGCAGTACCAGCTGGCACTGGCGAACGCGCTGGTCACCCGCCCTCGCCTGCTGATCCTTGACGAGCCCAGCCGTGGCGCCAGCCCGCTGTTTAGCATCAGGCTGGCGCAGCTGCTACTCAGGTTTAACCGCGAACTGGGGCTAACGGTGCTGCTTGCCGAGCAGCACCTGTCGCTGATCCGCCGGGTAGCGGAGCGCTTCTGCCTGCTTTACCGCGGGCGAAACGTGGCCCAGGGCCGCGTCAGCGAGCTGGATGACCCGCTTATTGCCCACTGGATGGGGCCGACGGCGCCAGTGCGCTGAGAGAGAGATAACGCCCGATATCCGCCGTGTCGGCCTGCTCGCCAAGCCATGGGATTTCGCCCAGCAGCGGTGCAGGCAGTACGCGTTTCAGCGTTGCCATGTATTCGCCATGACGTTTGCCGGGGGCCACCACCCCATTGGCTATCCAGCCTGCAACATGCAGCCCCGCCTGGCGGATCGCCTGGGCGGTCAGCATGGCGTGGTTGATGCAGCCCAGCTTCACCCCCACCACCAGGATCACCGGCAGGCGCTCGGCGATCGCCCAGTCGGCGAAGGTCTGCTCCGGGGAGAGCGGCGTAAACCAGCCGCCCGCCCCTTCCACCAGCACCCAGTCGGCCTGGCTTTCCAGCGCGCGTAGCCCGGCTGAAAGCGCACTGAACTCGATGGGTCGTTGCTCTTCCGCGCTGACGATATGCGGCGAGGTGGGCTCCGCGAAGGTGTAAGGGTTCACCGCCTGATAGCTGAGCGCCACGCTGCTGTTGCGCTGTAGCGCCAGCGCATCGCTGTTACGCAGCCCTTCCGCGGTCATTTCGCTGCCCGAGGCCACGGGCTTATACCCGGCGGTGTTGCGGCCCAGCGCACGTGCCGCCTGTAGCAGGGCGGTGCTGGCGACGGTTTTTCCGACCTCGGTGTCGGTGCCGGTGACAAAATAGCGTTCAGTCACGTTCGATAATCCCATGAAAAAGTTGATAAGAGAGCGGGTATTTGCCATCACGCTGCGGCCAGGCCTGCGCCAGATCCTGCAGCTGTCCCCGGGTTAAGGGCCTGGCGGCCCGCCCGGCGTGCAGATGGGTGGCGCCGATCCCCTTCAGGGAGTGCATGGCGCTGAGCGCATCGTCAAAGTGCAGCGTGATGGTCTGGATCGCACAGCGGTGCCGCCAGCCATCGAGGGCATCGTTTACCTCTTCCCGGCTCAGAAAGCGGTTGGTGTGCGGCTGCGTATCTACCGCCTGCCAGGCCTGCTTCAGCTCCGGCAGGGAGCCGTTCAGCAGCGTGGTAAAGGCCACCCTGCCTCCGGGCTTCGCCACGCGACAGAGCTCCGTCAGCGCCTGCGGCAGGCTGGCGCACCACTGCACCGCCAGATGGCTCCAGACCAGGCTGAACTGCGCATCCGCCAGCGGAATGGCTTCGATATCCGCCTGCAGATAGTGGTCGGCCGCCCGGTTGCGGCGCGCTTCCTCCAGCATCGGGGCGCTGAGATCCATCGCCGTCACCACGCTGCCACTTCTGCGCCAGGCGAGGCTGTTGCTGCCCGGGCCACAGCCCGCGTCCAGCACGCTGGGGAAGGTGTTTTCTGCGAGCAGCGCCCGCAGCCCGTCAGCACTTTGCCGCTGGAGCGCGTCGTGGCGGGAATAGCTCTGCGCCGCCCGGCCAAAGGCGGCGGCAATGGCCTGTTTATTCACTTGCGACATGCAGCGCCTCCAGTAACGCGGTGATGTCTGCCGCTTCATGGGCCGCCGTCAGGGTCAGGCGTAAGCGCGCCGTGCCCGCCGGTACGGTGGGCGGACGAATGGCCGTCACCCAGATCCCCTTCTCTCTGAGGATCTGCGCCAGATGCAGGGCGCGCGCGTTTTCGCCCACAATCAGCGGCTGAATGGCGCTTTGCGAGGCGGTGATCTCAAGCGGAAGGCCGCTCACGCCTGCGCGGAACTGGCTGATAAGCGCCGAGAGCCGCTGCCGCCGCGCCTCCCCTTCGTCGCTGCGAATAAGGTTAAAGGCTGCCAGGAGCGCCACCGCCTGGGCAGGGGGCATGCTGGTGCTGTAGATGAGATGTCGGGCAAACTGCAACAGATAATCAGCCACCGGGTCGCTGCACAGTACCGCTGCGCCGCTGATGCCAACGCCTTTGCCAAACGTTACCACCAGCAGCTCGGGTTTGACGCCCAGATGTGCCGCACTGCCGCGCCCTTCTGGCCCGGTGACGCCAATGCCGTGGGCATCGTCCACCAGCAGCCAGCTGCCCTGACGCCGGGCCACAGCATGGATATCGACCAGCGGGGCGCTGTCGCCATCCATGCTGAAGATCCCCTCGGTCACCACCAGCTGCTGGCCCTCGCAGGGTTTATCCAGCAGCGAAGCGAGCTGAGCGGCATCGTTATGGGCGAAGCGCCGGAGCTGGGCCGGGCTGTGACTGGCCGCTTCCAGCAGGGAGGCGTGGCTTAAGCGGTCGGCCACAATGCGATCGTCCTTGCCGGTCAGGGCAGCAATCAGCGCCTGATTGGCAGCAAAGCCGGAGATAAACAGCAGCGCCCGGGGGTAGCCGAGCCAGTCGGCGAGCTGCTCCTCCAGCGCCTGATGCGCGCGGGTATAGCCGCTGACGTGGCCGGAGCCGCCACTGCCCACGCCATACTGCTCCGCCCCCTGTTGCCAGGCGCGGATAAGGGCCGGATGCTGGCTCAGGCCGAGATAGTCGTTGCTGGAGAAATTAGAGTAGCGCCGCTGGTCGCAGGTGAGAAAACGGCCTGCGCCGTTCTCCACCGGGGTGCGCACGCGCAGCGCCTCTGCCGCCCGACGGGCGTCGAGGGCGGCATCAATACGTTGCTGCCAGGTCATAGCGTCGCCGCGTTATAGAACTGGTCGGTATCGGCGTTGAAGAGCTGCTGTTCCAGCTGGAGCTGCTGTTCGTTATCGCCGGTGAGAACCGCGGTCTGCTGCGGATTAAGCCCCAGCTTGCGGAACAGCTGGACATCTTTGTCCTCTTCCGGGTTCGGGGTGGTGAGCAGTTTGCAGCCGTAGAAGATAGAGTTGGCCCCGGCCATAAAGCACATCGCCTGGGTCTGCTCGTTCATCTGCTCGCGGCCCGCCGAGAGGCGCACATAAGAGGTTGGCATCATCACCCGCGCCACCGCAATGGTGCGGATGAAATCAAAGGCGTCAACGTCGTCGTTATCGGCCAGCGGAGTGCCCTTCACCTTCACCAGCATGTTGATCGGCACGCTTTCCGGCGGGGTCGGCAGGTTCGCCAACTGCAACAGCAGACCGGCGCGATCGGTGACCGTTTCGCCCAGCCCCACGATGCCGCCCGAGCAGACCTTAATGCCCGCCTCACGCACTTTATCCAGCGTGTCCAGCCGCTCCTGGTAGGTACGGGTGGTGATGATATTGCCGTAGAACTCCGGGGAGGTGTCGAGGTTGTGGTTGTAATAATCGAGCCCCGCCGAGGCCAGGCGCTGCGCCTGGCTGTCATCCAGTGTGCCGAGGGTCATGCAGGCCTCCAGCCCCATCGCCTTAACGCCCTGTACCATCTGTTCGAGGTAAGGCATGTCGCGCTCGTGCGGGTTTTTCCACGCCGCGCCCATGCAGAAGCGGGTCGACCCGGCGTTTTTCGCCTGACGCGCCGACTCCAGCACCTGCTCCACCTCCATCAGCCGCTCGGATTCGAGGCCGGTTTTGTAGCGCGCACTTTGCGGGCAGTATTTACAGTCTTCCGGGCAGGCGCCGGTCTTGATCGACAGCAGCGTACTGACCTGAATCTGCTGCGGATCGAAATGCTGACGGTGGATCTGCTGCGCTTCAAACAGCAGTTCAAGAAGGGGTTTTTCAAATAATGCAGTGACTTGCGACATTGTCCAGCGAGTCTGGTGAGCCATGGGGCATCTCCAAAGGGGTTTAGTTCAGCGTGGTTTCGGTTTATGCTTGTAAACCTAAATGTTTTCAAAATGGTTTACAAGTCGATTATGACAACGGACGATCTCGCCTTCGATCGGCAACATATCTGGCATCCTTACACCTCCATGACCCAGCCCCTGCCGGTTTATCCGGTGACGGAAGCCCACGGCTGCGAGCTGACGCTGGCCAGCGGCGAACAGCTGGTAGACGGGATGTCCTCCTGGTGGGCGGCCATTCACGGCTACAATCACCCCCGGCTGAACAGCGCGATGAAAGCGCAGATTGACCGCATGTCGCACGTGATGTTCGGCGGGATCACCCATCCTCCCGCGGTAGATCTCTGCCGTCGGCTGGTGGCGATGACCCCCGACGCGCTGGAGTGCGTGTTCCTGGCCGACTCCGGCTCGGTGGCGGTGGAGGTGGCGATGAAAATGGCGTTGCAGTACTGGCACGCCAAAGGCGAATCCCGCCAGCGGTTCCTCACCTTCCGTAACGGCTATCACGGTGACACCTTCGGGGCGATGTCGGCCTGCGATCCCGACAACTCGATGCATAGCCTGTGGAAGGGCTACCTGCCGGAAAACCTCTTTGCCCCGGCGCCGCAGAGCCGCTTTGACGGCGAGTGGGATGAGAAGGATATGGTCGGCTTTGCCCGCCTGATGGCCGCCCATCGCCACGAGATTGCCGCGGTGATCCTTGAGCCCATCGTGCAGGGTGCCGGCGGCATGCGCATCTACCATCCCGAATGGCTGAAGCGCATCCGCAGGATGTGCGACCGGGAAGGTATCCTGCTGATTGCCGACGAGATTGCCACCGGCTTCGGGCGCACCGGCAAACTGTTCGCCTGCGAGCATGCGGGGATTACGCCGGACATTCTCTGCCTCGGCAAAGCCCTGACCGGCGGCACCATGACCCTCTCCGCCACCCTCACCACCCGCCTGGTGGCCGAAACCATCAGCAACGGCGAGGCGGGCTGCTTTATGCACGGTCCGACCTTTATGGGTAATCCGCTGGCCTGCGCCGTCGCCAGTGAAAGTCTGGCATTGCTGGAGAGCGGCGAGTGGCAGACCCAGGTGGCCGCCATCGAAGCCCAGCTGAAGGATGAACTGGCGGCGGCGCGGGAGGCAGAATGTGTCGCCGACGTGCGGGTGCTGGGGGCCATCGGCGTCGTCGAAACGACCCACCCGGTGAACATGGCGGCGCTGCAACGCTTCTTTGTGGCGCGCGGCGTCTGGGTGCGGCCGTTCGGCAAGCTAATCTATCTGATGCCGCCGTATCCGATCAGCCGTGACCAGCTCAGCAAGCTGACCGCCGCGGTGGTGGATGCCGTTCAGGAACCTGCGCACTTTACGATCTAGTTTATGCGTTACACTTCTGGCTGAGCTTATTACGGAGGAACAGTATGAAACTCATCAGTAAGGATCTGCGCGACGGCGATAAACTCCCGCTGCGCCACGTGTTTAACGGTATGGGCTATGAGGGAGATAACATCTCTCCGCATCTGGCGTGGGACGAGGTGCCGCCGGGCACCAAAAGCTTTGTCGTCACCTGCTACGATCCCGATGCGCCTACCGGCTCCGGCTGGTGGCACTGGGTTGTCGCCAATATCCCGGCCGATATCCGCGTGCTGCCGCAGGGGTCAGGCTCGTCGCTGGTGGCGCTGCCGGAGGGTGCCGTAGAAACCCGCACCGATTTTGGCAAAGCGGGATATGGCGGCGCGGCACCCCCTAAGGGCGAAACCCATCGCTATATCTTCACGGTGCATGCGCTGGATGTGGAAAGGATTGAGGTGGATGAGGAGGCGAGCGGCGCGATGGTGGGCTTTAACGTCCATTTCCACACCCTGGGAAGTGCCTCCATTACGGCGATGTATTCATAAAAAAAGCAGTCCCGGAAACCGCACAAAACCGTCGGCCCGTGCAAGCGCAGCGCCGCCGGGCATTTGCAGGGTGGCGGCTTCGCCTTACCCGGCCTACGGTGGCATTTGTAGGCCCGGTAAGCGTAGCGCCACCGGGCGTGTATTACAGGAAGGCCGGTAACATCCCCGCCAGACTCCCTTTCTTCAGCAGATCCATCGCTGCATCAATGTCCGGGGCGAAGAAGCGATCATCATCATAGTGCGCCACCTGCTCCCGCAGGATATGACGCGCCTGCTCCAGCAGCGGGCTGGAGGTGAGGCCATCACGCAAATCGCAGCCCTGCGCTGCCGCCAGCCACTCGACCGCCAGCACGCCACGGGTATTACCCGTCATCTCCCATAAGCGACGGCCTGCTGCCGGGGCCATTGAGACATGGTCTTCCTGGTTGGCGGAGGTGGGCAGACTGTCCACGCTGTGCGGGTGGGACAGCGCCTTGTTCTCGCTCGCCAGCGCCGCGGCGGTGACCTGGGCAATCATAAAGCCGGAGTTCACCCCGCCATTGCGCACCAGGAACGGCGGCAGCTGGGACATATGTTTATCCATCATCAGCGCGATACGGCGTTCAGAGAGCGCGCCGATCTCGGCAATCGCCAGGGCCAGATTATCCGCCGCCATCGCCACCGGTTCGGCATGGAAGTTGCCGCCGGAGACCACCTCACTTTCCGCCGCGAAGACCAGCGGGTTGTCGGAGACGGCATTGGATTCCACCAGCAGCACCTCTGCCGCCTGGCGCAGCTGGGTCAGGCAGGCACCCATCACCTGCGGCTGACAGCGCAGGGAGTAGGGATCCTGCACCTTGTCGCAGTTGTGATGCGAGTCGGCAATGGCGCTGGTGTCGGTCAGAACGTGGCGGAACAGCGCCGCGGCGTCGATCTGCCCGCGCTGGCCGCGCACCTCGTGGATACGGGCATCAAACGGGCGCCGGGAGCCGAGCACCGCTTCGGTGGTCAGCGCCCCGCAGACCACCGCCGAGGCAAAGAGATCTTCAGCTTCAAACAGGCCGCGCAGGGCAAAGGCGGTGGAGGCCTGGGTGCCGTTCAGCAGGGCCAGCCCCTCTTTCGCCGCCAGCGTCACCGGGGCCAGCCCCGCTTTTTGCAGGGCGGTAGCGGCCGGGAGCCATTCGCCACGGTAGCGGGCTTTGCCTTCGCCGAGCAGGGTCAGAGACATGTGCGCCAGCGGCGCCAGGTCGCCGGAGGCACCCACCGAGCCTTTGGCCGGGATCCACGGGTAGACGCCCGCATTGACCATGGCAATCAGCGCCTCAATCACGCTCAGGCGGATGCCGGAGAAACCGCGCGCCAGGCTGTTGATCTTCAGCACCATCATCAGGCGCACCATGTCATCATCCAGCGGGTCGCCCACGCCCGCCGCGTGGGACAACACCAGCGAACGTTGCAGGTTTTCCAGATCGTGGGTGGCGATGCGCGTCTGCGCCAGCAGGCCAAACCCGGTGTTAATGCCGTAGGCGGTGCGCCCTTCGGCAACAATGGCTTCCACGCAGGCGACGCTGTCGTTAATCGCCTTATGGGCCGCCTCATCGAGCGTCAACTGGTGCGGCTGCTGCCAGATCTGGCGCAGCTGGGCCAGGGTCAGGGAGCCGGGCGTCAGGGTTAAGGCGTTCATTAGTGCTTTCCTTGTGTGGCCGCGATCATCGGCAGGTTGAGTCCCTGCTCTTTCGCGCAGTCGATGGCTATGTCATACCCGGCATCGGCATGGCGCATAACGCCTGTCGCCGGATCGTTGTGCAGGACGCGGGCAATACGGGCCGCGGCTTCATCGGTGCCGTCGCAGACGATCACCATCCCGGCATGCTGGGAGAAGCCCATGCCCACCCCGCCGCCGTGGTGCAGCGAGACCCAGGTGGCGCCGCTGGCGGTGTTGAGCAGCGCGTTCAGCAGCGGCCAGTCGGAGACCGCGTCGGAGCCGTCCTGCATCGCTTCAGTTTCGCGGTTCGGGCTGGCTACCGAGCCGGAATCGAGATGGTCGCGACCAATAACGATGGGCGCGGAGACTTCACCGCTGCGCACCATTTCGTTGAAGGCCAGGCCCAGCTTCTGGCGCCACTCCAGCCCGACCCAGCAGATCCGCGCCGGCAGTCCCTGGAAGTTGATGCGCTCGCGGGCCATGTCCAGCCAGTGATGGAGGTGCTCATCATCGGGAATGATCTCTTTCACTTTGGCGTCGGTTTTGTAGATATCCTCCGGGTCGCCGGAGAGGGCCACCCAACGGAACGGGCCAATCCCGCGGCAGAACAGCGGACGGATATAGGCCGGGACAAAGCCCGGGAAGTCGAAGGCGTTGGTCACGCCCATCTCTTTCGCCATCTGACGGATGTTGTTGCCGTAATCGAAAGTCGGTACACCCTGCTGGCTGAAGGCCAGCATCGCGTTAACGTGGTCAGCCATGGAACGCTTCGCCGCCAGCACGGTGCCTTCCGGATCCTGCTGCGCTTTCTGCTGGTACGCTTCCCAGCTCCAGCCTTTTGGCAGGTAGCCGTGCAGCGGATCGTGGGCGCTGGTCTGGTCGGTGACCAGGTCCGGGCGCACGCCGCGCGCCACCAGTTCCGGTACGATGTCGGCGGCGTTACCGCACAGGGCAATGGAGACGGCCCGTCCCTCGGCGGTATATTTCTGGATGCGTGCCAGGGCGTCGTCAAGCGTTTCAGCCTGCTCATCGACGTAGCGGGTCCGCAGACGGAAATCGATGCGGCTCTGCTGGCACTCAATATTCAGGGAGCAAGCCCCCGCCAGGGTTGCCGCCAGCGGCTGTGCGCCGCCCATACCGCCTAAGCCCGCGGTGAGCACCCAGCGGCCTTTCAGGGAGCCGTTATAGTGTTGGCGGCCTGCTTCAACAAAGGTCTCGTAGGTGCCCTGGACGATGCCCTGGCTGCCAATGTAGATCCAGCTGCCGGCGGTCATCTGGCCATACATCGCCAGCCCTTTCGCATCCAGCTCGTTAAAGTGTTCCCAGGTGGCCCAGTGCGGCACTAGGTTGGAGTTAGCGATCAGCACGCGCGGGGCGTTTTCGTGGGTTTTGAACACGCCGACCGGTTTGCCGGACTGTACCAGCAGGGTTTCGTCGCTTTCCAGTTCAGTAAGCGCGGCGACAATGGCGTCATAGCACGCCCAGTTGCGCGCGGCGCGGCCAATCCCGCCATAGACCACCAGCTCGTGAGGGTTCTCCGCCACGTCGGGATCGAGGTTATTCATTAACATGCGCAGCGGGGCTTCGGTGAGCCAGCTTTTGGCAGTCAGCCGGGTGCCACGTGGGGCGCGGATCTCTTGCTGGCGAAACTTACCTGACGACATTGTGTGCTCCTCATTGGGGACAGAATATACAGTAAGATATACTTGTATAGACAAGTGCACACAAGAGCGGTTTTAACAATTACGATACATTTTTGTTATATTGCGTCAGCAATCACGCTTTTCGCTTATGACATGAAATGGCCCTGCAGCCGGTAGCGGTTGCCGGGGAAGAGCAGCCGGGCATGGGAGACGATGTGGGAGGCTGACCAGGTGCGGCGGTGGATCAGCAGGCAGGGGTCGTGCTCCTTGATGCGCAGCAGTTCGCACTCCTTCGGCGTGGCCCGCACCGCCTCGACGATATGCTCCCCTTCCGTCAGCGGCGCAACCCGCGACAGATAAGCATGGGGCGTGGTGGTGGTGTAGTCCTGCTGAAGGTAGTCCGGCACCAGTGCGGCATTGACGCAGCGATCCTCTATCTGCACCGGGACGTCATTTTCATAGTGCAACATCAGGGAGTGAAAGATGCGCGATCCCTCTTTGACGTTCAACGCTACCGCCTGGGCGGCGCTGGCCTGCGTCTCTTCGAGGAACTGCACTTCACACCGGTGCTGATGGTTGCGGGAGGCGATCTCATCGGCAATGCTGCGGATCTCAAACAGCGCTGACTGCCCTTTTGGCTCGGCGACAAAGGTGCCGACCCCCTGCAGGCGCACCAGCAGTCCCTCATCGGTCAGCTCCCGCAGCGCGCGGTTGATGGTCATCCGGCTGAAGCCGAACTGGGCCACCAGCTCCGCCTCGGACGGGATACGATCGTGGGGACGCCAGACGCCGGTGGCGATTTGATGGCTGATCGCCTGCTTGACCTTTTCATAGAAAGGGGCTGGCGCACTGGCCTGCTGCTGCGGGGCGCGAGAGAACATAGCAATTCCTTAAGCCGTCATAAAAAATCGAGTATATACAAGCTTTATGCCCACCAGTGAGCGATTTGCCACGCCAGCCGTGCGGCGAGCTTCGCCCCCTGGCTGTCACGATCGAAGCCGGGACTGAACTCAACCAGATCGGCCGCCTGCAGTTTGCCGCTGCGACAGATCTGCTCGATGACCGGGAGCAGATCCCGGGCGGGAACCCCCAGCGCGGCGGGGGCCGACACGGCGGGCATCTCCCCGGCAGGCATGACGTCGAGATCGATAGTCAGGTAGACACGATCTGCTTGTTCAAGAAGCGTTGTGAGCGCGTCCAGCGCCTGCTGCCGGAAATCGAGATCCTCCACCAGCGTAACGTTCAGGCGCGCAGCCTCATCCCACAGCGCCTGAGTATTGGCCGCCCGGCTGACGCCCAGACAGGCATAGTAAAACTCACGCTGCTGCGCGGCGCAGTACTGGGCCAGCTGGCGGAACGGCGTGCCGGAGGTCGCCTGGCGGGCGTTTCGCAGATCGAGATGGGCATCGAGGTTGACGATCGCCACTCGCTCCCCGGGAAAGGCATCCAGCACGCCGCGACCATGGGCCCAGGCGGTTTCATGTCCGCCGCCAAAAACCAGGGTGCGCATGCCCGCCTGCTGGCAGGCGGTGACCGTCTCGCTCAGGGCCTGCTGGGCCGCCTCCAGCGCATTGCCCTCTACGCCAATGTTACCCATATCCATCAGCCGATCGTGCCCCTGGTGGCTCGCCATGTTCGCCAGCGCACGGCGTAACACATCCGGCGCCTGGGCGGCGCCGGGGCGACCCTGATTGCGTCTGACCCCTTCGTCACAGGCGAAGCCAATCAGGGCGATACCGTCACCGGTCGGCATTGGCGTGTCGCTAAGTTGCACGGTCTGAAACAGGCGCAGCGCGTTGCTGGCCTCGCTGCTGTCGTCACGGCCTTGCCAGACGTCAGGTGAAACCGGCTGCCACAGGCTCATACTGTTTTTCCTCTGAATACGCGCCGATAAAGCGGGTTACGACCCGGCTCATAGACCATCTCCACCGGGTTTTTCGCATCCCAGATGGCCAGATCGGCGACAAACCCCGCCTTCAACTGGCCGTGGGTCTCACCGCGGCCCAGCGCCTTCGCCGCATGCCGGGTGACACCTGCCCACGCCTCTTCCGGGGTTAAGCCAAACTGGACGCAGGCCATGTTCATCGCCAGGTGCAGGCTGGCGAACGGACTGGTGCCAGGGTTGTAGTCCGTGGCGACCGCCATCGGTATCCCCCGCTGGCGTAACAGCGCAACCGGCGGGCGCTGTCGCTCCTGTAAAAAGTAAAATGCGCCGGGGAGTAACACCGCCACGGTGCCGCTCTGCGCCATCGCGTCGACACCAGCCTCGTCGAGATATTCAATATGATCGGCGGAGAGCCCATGGTAACGACTCACCAGCGCAGTGCCGCCGAGACTGGAGAGCTGCTCAACGTGGCCTTTAATGGGGATGCCCAGCTTCTGCGCCGCCTGGAACACCCGCTCGCTCTGTTCGGGCGTAAACCCGACATTTTCGCAGAAGACATCCACAGCTTCGAAGAGCCCTTTTTCCCACAGTGCAGGCAGCATATGCTGGCAAACATGGTCGATGTAGGCATCCGGATCGTGGCGATACGCCTTCGGCACGGCGTGCGCCGCCAGCAGCGTCGGGCTGATCTCCACCGGGTTGGTCTGTGCAAGACGCCGGGCCACGCGCAGCATCTTCTCTTCGGATTCGTCATCCAGGCCGTAACCCGACTTTATCTCGAGGGTGGTGACACCCTCGCGCATTAAGCGCTGCAAGCGCTGCTGCGCAAGCTGTTCGAGCTGCTCAGGCGTGCTCTCCCGGGTGGCAGTGACCGTGGCGTTAATCCCGCCGCCCTGAGCGCTGATGGTCTGATAAGAGACGCCGTTGAGTCGCTGCTCCCACTCGGCGGCACGATCGCCACCAAACACCAGATGCGTATGGCAGTCGATCAGGCCCGGCGTCACCAGCCGCCCCTGTAAATCAATGGTGTTGGGCAGATCCTCCGGCAGGTCAGATTCCAGCACGATGGCCAGGATGGTCTCACCGCGCACAATCAATGCCCGGTTTTCCAGCAGGCCATAGGGGGTGTCGTGGTCGGGATCCAGCGTCGCGAGGCGCAGGTTACGCCAGATCAGATCGTCAGGATGAAGTTGCAGCATCGGGCTTCCACTTGTCATGGGTTGTATAGACATTTATTTTCATTCCTGTCGCCCTGTCAATCGCCTTTACCGAGATTGTTATTTATTTGTGACAACTTCCTCGCTAACCGCGGGAAGAAAAAGCAACTTTTTGCCTTTTATTCTTCCCGTTTCGCTCAACTTAGTATAAAAAAGCAGGCTATTTCAGTTGTCCCCCTATTGATATGTTTTGCAGGAGCTTCCCTTGAACATTTCCAGGATTTCTCGTCTGGCGCTGGCACTCGCATTTGGCGTGACGTTATCGGCGTGCAGCTCTACTCCGCCGGATCAACTGCCATCAGAGCAGGTTGCGCCGGGCACGGCTTCCCGTCCGATCCTCTCCGCTGACGAAGCGAAAAACTTCCAGCAGGCTCGCTACTTTACGGCCATGGATCCGAACGCGGCGCCGTGGAGTCCTTATGCCATCCGCCTGCCTGAGCAGCCGAACTTTGTGGTTGGCCCGGCGGGAACCCAGGGCGTGACGCACACCTCCATCCAGGCGGCAGTCGATGCTGCCATTGCTAAGCACAGCAGCTCCCGTCAGTACATCGCCATTTTACCGGGCGAATACGAAGGTACTGTGTATGTGCCCGCCGCGCCGGGGAGCGTGACGATCTACGGTACGGGTGAAAAACCGATCGATGTCAAAATTGGTCTGGCGATCGACTCCGAGATCGACACCGCAACCTGGCGTCACCTGGTTAACCCGGGCGGCAAATATATGCCGGGCAAACCGGCCTGGTATATGTTCGACCGTTGCCAGAGCAAGCACAGCGCCACCGTTGGCCTGATGTGTTCCGCGGTCTTCTGGTCGCAAAACAACGGTCTGCAGCTGCAGAACCTGACCATTGAAAACAATCTGGGTGACAGCGTGGATGCCGGAAACCACCAGGCGGTGGCTCTGCGCAGCGATGGCGATCGGGTGCAAATCGACAAGGTGAACATTCTGGGTCGCCAGAACACCTTCTTCGTCACTAACAGCGGCGTTGACAACACCCTGAAAAACAACCGTATCACCCGTACGCTGGTGACCAACAGCTACATTGAAGGGGATGTGGATATGGTTTCTGGTCGCGGTGCCGTGGTGTTTGATAACACCGATTTCCACGTCATGAACACCCGTACCCAGCAGGAAGGCTACGTCTTCGCCCCTGCGACGCAGTCCAATCTGTTCTACGGCTTCCTGGCAGTGAACAGCCGCTTTACCGCGATGGGCGACGGCGTGGCACAATTCGGCCGCTCCCTGGATGTCGATTCCGCCACTAACGGTCAGGTGGTGATCCGCGACAGCGTGATCAACGAAGGCTTTAATATGGCTAAACCGTGGGGCAACGCCGCCATCTCTCAGCGTCCGTATGCGGGTAACACCGGTGCGGTGGATGAGAAAGGCAACGTGCAGCGTAACCTCAACGACGCTAACTTCAACCGCATGTGGGAATACAACAACCGCGGCGTGGGAAGTAAAGTGATCGCAGAGCCGAAGCAGTAAATATTTAGCAAAAAGGGGGAGCAACTCCCCCTTAATGCTGCGGCTGAACACGTCAGGCACCGGTTTTAAGATACGCATCCAGCAGTTGCAGGAACAGAATTATCCATCCCATCATGCTCATACGCCACTCCTTGGGTCAGGAGCACTTCCACTGACTTACCTTTCCGCTGCCTGTCGCCAGTGGGGGTTGGCTTATGTTGATATGCTCCGCAGTTAAGGCACTGACGGCACCACCCGCCAGCCAGGACTTAAAAGTGATCCCAGATTGCGGACTGCCACACATCTACACCAACAGTTCTGATTATAAGCAGACGAGACTGGATATTTAAACAGTCTTTTATCAAATAGGAATTTATAAAGGAGCGCGGTTAAAATTAATATTATTCAAACAGTTAAGTTAATATCACTACGGGTCACTCTTCCAGGATTAAGCAACTGATGTTGTGCAAAGAGTCAGTACGACGCTAATATAAGGCGGTTGGTTTATGTTGATGTGCTCACCCGGCTACCACCGGGCATAAAAAAACCTCGCATTCGCGAGGTTTTTTTATTTCATCCGTCTTAGTGCGCGTTAACCACCACCCACATTGGCCCCTGGCCGACGGCGTAACGTCCCTTCTCTTCAAGCAGCCCCTGCTCACCCTGAATTTCATACAGCGCGATATGGTGCGATTTTTGCCCCGCCGCAATCAGGAATTTACCGCTGTGATCGACGTTGAAGCCGCGCGGCTGCGTTTCGGTTGGCTGGAAGCCTTCGATAGCCAGCACGCTACCATCTTCCGAAACACTAAACACGGTGATCAGGCTGGAGGTACGGTCGCAGGTATAGAGGTGACGGCCATCAGGCGTGATATGGATATCTGCCCCCCAACGGGTATCGGTGAAATCAGACGGCATCATGTCCAGGGTCTGCACGCACTCAATCTTGCCGTGCGGATCGCGCAAGGCCCAGACGTCTACCGTGCAGTTCAGCTCATTCACCACGTAGGCGTACTGCTGATTCGGATGGAATGCCATATGACGCGGCCCGGCCCCTTCAACGGTAGCCACTTCCGCCGGGTTCTGCGCGGTCAGCTTGCCGTCATCACCCAGCGTAAACAGGCAGATGCGATCCTGCTTCAGCGCCGGCACCCACAGGGTGCGGTTATCCGGGGAGATGTTCGCCGAGTGGCACCCTTCCAGCCCTTCAACCACCTCAACGGTTTCGCCAGGAATACCGTCATCCAGACGGGTTACGCTGACGCAGCCGGCATTGTAGGAGCCGCTAAAAATGAAGCGTCCCTGCAGATCGGTGGAGATATGCGTCGGGCTGCCCGGCAGCGCGGCTTCGGCCGTGTATGTCAGAGCGCCATCTTCAGGCGAGATACGGTACGCGAGCACGCGGAACTCCGGGCGAACACCCACATACAGGAAACGTTTATCCGGGCTGATCACCATCGGCTGAACCTGGCCGGGAACATCGACAACCTGAACCAGGGTGAGCGAACCTTCGGGATTCAGACGCCAGACATGGATCTGCTGGCTTTCAGGACTGGCGGTATAAACGGTTTGTTTCATGAATGCTCCTTTCCTCACTGCGCGTAAAAGTAATGTACCAGGATAGTCGTTTTTAACGGTGAATGCTGAATTTTAACCAGGAATTTTGCAGCGTTACTTGCACGGTGTACCATCTGCGCATCCCCTCCTTTCAACATTAACCCGGAATATCAAATGACCTCGCGTGTGATTGCACTGGATTTAGACGGTACGCTGTTAACGCCGCAAAAAACCCTGCTCCCCTCTTCGCTTGAAGCACTGAAGCGTGCCCAGGAGGTGGGATATCAACTCCTCATCGTGACGGGTCGGCATCACGTTGCTATTCATCCTTTTTATCAGGCACTGGCGTTAGATACACCTGCAATTTGTTGTAATGGAACCTATTTGTATGATTATCAAGCAAAAAAGGTTCTGCAAGCCGATCCCTTACCGGTTCCGCAGGCGCTGCAACTGATCGATCTGCTCGATGAGCATGCCATTCACGGCCTGATGTATGTTGACGACGCGATGCTGTACGAGCGTCCTACCGGCCACGTGATTCGCACCAGCAACTGGGCACAGGCGCTGCCGGAAGCGCAGCGCCCGGTCTTCACGCAGGTGCCGTCCCTCGCCCAGGCCGCCCGTGAGGTCAACGCGATCTGGAAATTTGCCCTGACCGGTGAGGACACAGGCAAACTCAACGACTTTGCCACACAGGTGGAGCAGACGCTGGGGCTGGAGTGCGAATGGTCGTGGCACGATCAGGTGGATATCGCCCGTAAAGGCAACAGCAAGGGGAAACGCCTGACGGAGTATGTGGAATCCATCGGCGGCTCCATGAAGGACGTCATTGCCTTTGGCGATAACTACAATGACATCAGCATGCTGGAAGCGGCTGGTACCGGGGTGGCGATGGGGAATGCGGACGACGCCGTCAAAGCGCGCGCGAATGTGGTGATCGGCGATAACACCACCAACAGCATCGCCGAATTTATCTATACCCGTCTGCTGTGATCAGGTGGTGATGGAGACGCTCTTGATCTGCGCGTAGAGCCAGAGGCCAGGTTTGATCCCCAGTTCATCTCTGGCCCACGGGCTGATGCGGGCCCACAGCGTGCGGCTGCCAATCTCCAGCTGCACCTCCACCTGGCCGTTGTCGTCGTAACACTGGGCGACCTTGGCGCGCAGAATATTACGGATGCTGCTCTGTAGCGGCGGCTGGAGTACCAGCGAGACATCGGACGCCTGAATGCGAATGCGCAGGTTGGTTTGCAGCGGTTTATCCAGCTTGTTGACCCAGACATGCTGATCGCCGATAGCCAGGGCGGTCATGGCATAGTGCGGATGGTGTTCCAGCACACTCACCTTCAGAATGCTGCTTTGCTGCTCCTGCGGCAGCCAGGGATGCA